>NZ_LGDB01000204.1:0-31133 GCF_001279655.1 Streptomyces sp. WM6372
GGAAACGCCCGGTTACATTCCGAACCCGGAAGCTAAGCCTTTCAGCGCCGATGGTACTGCAGGGGGGACCCTGTGGGAGAGTAGGACGCCGCCGAACAACCCGCCCTTTTAGCTCAGTCGGTAGAGCGTCTCCATGGTAAGGAGAAGGTCAACGGTTCGATTCCGTTAAAGGGCTCCATCGAAAAAGCCCCCCGCCATATGGCGGGGGCCTTTTTTGTTTTTGGGCCGCAACCTGGGGTAGGCCGGCCGGGCTTCGAGAGCCGGACGAGCAGGCTGAATCACTACGGTCTAGGGTGGTTGTGAAGGGCACATAAGGTAAGTCCGGCGGCTCCGAGGTTGGTCCCACGGGCCGCGGCCTTGGCCCGGGAGGCGTGATGACCGTATCCCCCGACGCGGCGCCGCAGCGTACACAGAGCGACCCCGACGACGTCCTCAAGCAGCTCGGAAGCTCGTGGCACTGGGCACTCGGCTTCGCCCTCGCGACCCTGATCCCAGGCATCCTCATTCTCGTCTGGCCCGACGAGACACTGCACGTCCTGGCCGTCATCATCGGTCTGCAGTTCCTGGTGGCAGGCGTTTTCCGTTTCGTCACGGCCTTCTCACACGGCGGCGACGGGGGCGGCAGCAGACTGGCCGGCGTCCTCATCGCAATGATCGCGTTCCTGGCGGGCGTTCTGGTGCTACGGCATCCGATGCAGACAATCGGCGTGCTGTCCCTGATCGTCGGAGTGTTCTGGTTGCTGACGGGAGTGCTCAGGGCGTACACGGCGATCGCAGACCGCGCGCTCGTGCACCGGGGCCTGCTCGTCGGCCTGGGCATCCTCGGCGTCGTGGCCGGAATCGTCGTGCTCTGCTTCCCGGTGGACTCCGCCGTCGCCCTGACACGGCTCCTGGGACTCTGGTTCGTCCTGCTGGGCGTGTTCGAACTGGTGATGGCTCTGGCCCTGCGCTCTTCCACCCGCCGGCTCATGCAGACGCCCACGGTGTGAGTCACCAGCGGACTCGCAGCCACTGAACCGAGTCTGCATACGGTTCAGGGAAGACGGACCCGGTCGGCCTTCTCAGTCCCCCGTGCGCTGCTGGGGGACACGGAAGGCCAGGATGGCCATGTCGTCCGAGGCGGGTTCGGCCGCGAAGCGTTCCACCGCGCGCAGGATGCGGGCGGCGACGGCGCCGGCCGTGAGGCCCGTACAGGTGGTGAGCACCTCCGCGAGGCCGTCGTCGCCCAGCATGCGGGTGCCCTCGCGGCGTTCCGTCACACCATCCGTGACACAGAGCAGCACGTCGCCCGGGTCCAGCGTGAGGGTCTGTTCGTACAGGTCGAGGTCGTCGATCACGCCGAGCAGGGGCTGCGGGTCCGCGGCCGGGGTGACCTGGCCGTCCGGGCGCAGGCGGAGCGGCAGCGGGTGACCGGCGCAGACGACCTTCATCAGGGCGCCGCCGTCCGGCTGGGGGTGGAGTTCCCCGTACAGGAGGGTCAGGAAGCGGCTGCGGGCGCCCTCGTCGAGGATGGCCGCGTTGAGCCGCTCCAGTACGGCCGGGCCGCCCAGCCCCTCGCGGGCCAGCAGGCGCAGGGCGTGCCGGGCGAGGCCGGTGACGGCGGCCGCCTCGGGGCCCGTACCGCAGACGTCGCCGATGGCGAAGCCGTACGCGCCGTCGCGGATCGGGAAGACGTCGTAGAAGTCGCCGCCCACCTCGTTGCCCTCGCCGGCCGCGCGGTAGATGACCTCGACCTCCATGCCGGGGATCGCGGGGGAGCCGGGCGGGAGCAGGCTGCGCTGGAGGGAGCGGCTGATCGCGGTGCGCTCGGAGTAGAGGCGGGCGTTGTCGAGGGCGAGGGCGGCCCGGCGGGAGAGGTCCTCGGCGAGTTCGAGGATCTCCTGGCGGAAGTGCTCCTCGGACGGCTTGCCGAGGGTCAGCATGCCGATGACGCGGTTGCGGGCCAGGAGTGGGAGGACGACGGTCTCCCCGCCGACCGCCTTGGCCGTCGCCGGCCAGGGCCGGGCGCCGGCCTCGCGGACCGGTTCGGGCGGGCTGACGCGGGAGAGCAGGGCCTTGAGGCCGTCGATGCGCTCCTCGTCCTCGTGCAGGACGTACGAGAGGTACGGATCGGATGACTGGTCGGCGATGGTGTAGACGGCGCACCAGGTGGCGAGGGTCGGGACGGTCATCTGGGCCATGAGGGCCAGGGTCTGGTCCCGGTCGAGGGTGCCCGCGAGCAGGTCGGAGGCCTCGACGAGGAAGGACAGGGAGCCGCGGCGCAGCCGTTCCAGCTCGCCGAGGCGGGCGGATTCGACGGCGAGGGCGATGCGGTCGGCGGCGAACTGGAGGCGCAGGGCCTCGGCGTTGGAGTAGCGGCCGGGGATCTCGGCGGCGACGCCGAGGGAGCCGGTGAGCCGGCCTTCGACCTTGAGCGGGACGGTGATCACCGATCGCATGCCGGTGGCCTCCAGGAGCGGGACGGCTCCGGGGACGGCGGCGAGGTCGTCGTGGACGGCGGGCATGCGGGCCGAGCCGTACCGGTTGGTGCCGGCCTCGACGGGGACGCGGGCGAAGCGCTGGCGGGTGGAGGGGAGCCCGGTCGTGGCGCGGACCTCCAGCTCCGTCTCGTCGTCGGTGGCCAGCAGCAGGAACGCGGAGTCGGCGTCGAGCATGTCGCGGGCGCGTTCGACGGTGCGCTGGAGCAGGCCGTCCAGGTCGTCGGGGGCGGGGGAGCCGATGAAGACCTCGAAGGGGTCCGCGGCGCGGGGCTCGGTGAGCTGGAGGCTGTCGGCGGGGGCCACCCGTACGGGGGTCTGGAGCAGGGCCCGCTCGTCGTCGTGGACCAGCAGGCAGACGATGGAGGGCTCGCCATGGGCATCGCGTACCCGCAGATGGGATCCGTACACGGGGATGACGCGGCCGTCTGCGCCGCGGATGCCGTAGCTGCCCTCCCAGCGGGACAGGCGCAGGGCCTCGGCGATGCCGGTGCCGGTGCCGGGGGTCTGGGGCCAGGCGGCGAGCTCGGCGAGGGGGCGGCCGAGGACCTTCTCGGCGGAGTAGCCGAAGACGTGCTCGGCGTCCTCGTTCCAGGCGGAGATCGAGTCGGAGGCGTCGATCTGGAGGACGGCGACGCGGACCCGGCTGTCGGCGAGGGGCAGGAGGCGGTCCGGGACGACGGGTCCGGCGGATCGGGTACCGACCGGCCGGTCCGGGAGGTCGAGGCGGAACCACACGTGTTTGTGGGTGGCCGTGTACTCGACGCCCCAGCGGGTGGCGAGGGCCGCGCAGAGCATCAGCCCGCGGCCGTTCTCCCGGTCGGGGTCGGCGTACGGGCGCTCGCCGGGGTGCTGGAGCGGGAGCTCGCGTTCGGGGTACCGGTCGGCGATCTCGACCCGTACCCCGTCCCCGGAGCGCAGGCACAGTACCTCGGCCTTGGTGCCGGCGTGGACCACGGCGTTGGTGACGAGCTCGCTGGTGAGCACCACGGCGTCGTCGACGATGTCCGCGAAGCCCCAGCCCTGCAGGGTGTCGCGGACGAACGCCCGGGCCGCGGCGACCGAGCGCCCGAGGGGGTCGAAGCTGGCAGCCGCCCGAGCCGTGATCACGAATCTCCTTCGACGCGGTTGGACATCGGGTGCCAGGTTACTTACCTTCGCGGTCGGCATGGTGCCGTCGTCCGGGATTCCACCCGCAGGGTGCGGCCGGTGTGCGATGGTGCCGAAGTGTTATGGCCGGGTTCGGCCAGGGTGAAACACTGGGCAGGATCGGATAGCCGGGCGTGCGACTCGCCGGGTGTCGGTGGAACAGCGGTCGACCCTTTCGGGAGGGACACGGTGGAGTCTGGCGCAGCGGTGCGGCGAACGGGAACGCGCCCGAAGGGCGGGAGGTCCCGCCGGGGCGGCACGACGGAAGTCGATACCGCGGCCCTGAACCGGCTGCTCACGGCCCTGGTGTCGATGCGGGACGGGAACTTCCGCAAGCGGCTGACGGTGTCCGGCGACGGTGTGATGGCGGAGATCGCCGCCGTCTACAACGAGGTCGCCGACCGCAACCTCCACCTGACGGGAGAGCTCTCCCGGGTGCGGCGGATGGTGGGCCGCGAGGGCAAGCTCAGCGAACGGCTGGAAACAGGCGCCTGTGAGGGCTCCTGGGCGGCCGCGATCGACGCCTCGAACCAGCTGGTTGACGATCTTGCGCGGCCGGTGTCCGAGGTGGGCCGGGTGCTGTCGGCGGTCGCCGAGGGCGATCTCGACCAGCGGATGGATCTGCGGACGCAAAGCCCGGACGGGGCCGGGCATCCGCTGCGCGGTGAGTTCCTGAAGGTCGGGCGTACGGTCAACAACCTGGTCGACCAGCTGTCCGCGTTCACCGACGAGGTGACGCGGGTCGCGCTGGAGGTGGGTACCGAGGGCAAGCTCGGCGGTCAGGCCCAGGTCCGCGGAATGTCGGGTTCTTGGAAGGACCTGACGGACTCCGTCAACACGATGGCGTACCGGCTCACCGCTCAGGTGCGTGATATCGCTCTCGTCACGACGGCGGTGGCGAAGGGCGATCTGTCGCGCAAGGTCACGGTGCACGTGGCCGGCGAGATGCTCCAGCTGAAGAACACCGTGAACACGATGGTGGACCAGCTGTCGTCGTTCTCCTCCGAGGTGACGCGGGTCGCGCGCGAGGTGGGTA
The DNA here is from genome assembly GCF_001279655.1 of Streptomyces sp. WM6372. Taxonomy (NCBI): domain Bacteria; kingdom Bacillati; phylum Actinomycetota; class Actinomycetes; order Kitasatosporales; family Streptomycetaceae; genus Streptomyces; species Streptomyces sp. WM6372. Next base: position 4,663 of record NZ_LGDB01000204.1, read on the forward strand.
CGGAGGGTGAGCTCGGCGGCCAGGCCAAGGTGCCCGGGGTCGCGGGCGTCTGGAAGGACCTGACCGACTCCGTCAACACGATGGCGGGCAACCTGACGGCCCAGGTGCGCGGGATCGCGCAGGTCACGACGGCCGTGGCCAACGGTGACCTGTCGCAGAAGGTGCGGGTCAGCGCGCGCGGCGAGGTGGCGCAGCTGGCCGAAACGATCAACCAGATGACCGAGACGCTGCGGACCTTCGCGGACGAGGTCACGCGTGTGGCCAGCGAGGTCGGGGCGAAGGGAACGCTCGGCGGCCAGGCGCAGGTGCCGGGGGCCGCGGGTACGTGGAAGGACCTCACCGACTCGGTGAACACGGTCTTCCGCAACCTCACCACGCAGGTGCGGGACATCGCGACGGTGACGACCGCGGTGGCCAACGGCGACCTGTCGCAGAAGGTCACGGTCGACGTGGCCGGCGAGATGCTGGAGCTGAAGAACACCGTCAACACGATGGTGGACCAGCTCCAGTCCTTCGGTGCGGAAGTGACGCGTGTGGCCCGTGAGGTCGGCGTCGAGGGTGAGCTGGGCGGTCAGGCGCAGGTGCCGGGTGCGGCGGGTACGTGGAAGGACCTCACCGATTCGGTGAACACCGCCTTCCGCAACCTCACCGGCCAAGTGCGCAACATCGCGCAGGTGACGACGGCGGTGGCCAACGGCGACCTGTCGCAGAAGGTCACCGTGGACGTCTCGGGCGAGATGCTCCAGCTGAAGAACACCGTGAACACGATGGTCGACCAGCTCTCCAGCTTCGCCGACCAGGTCACGCGGATGGCCCGGGACGTGGGCACGGAGGGCCGCCTGGGCGGCCAGGCCCGGGTGGAAGGGGTCTCGGGCACCTGGAAGGAGCTCACCGACTCCGTCAACTTCATGGCCGGCAACCTGACCTCCCAGGTGCGGCAGATCGCCCAGGTGACCACGGCGGTGGCCCGCGGCGACCTCTCCCAGAAGATCGACGTGGACGCGCGCGGCGAGATCCTGGAGCTGAAGAACACCATCAACACGATGGTCGACCAGCTGTCGGCCTTCGCCGAGCAGGTGACCCGGGTGGCCCGGGACGTGGGTACGGAGGGCCGGCTCGGCGGTCAGGCGCAGGTGCCCGGGGTGGCCGGCGTGTGGCGCGACCTGACGGACTCGGTGAACGGCATGGCCGGGAACCTGACCTCGCAGGTCCGCAACATCGCTCAGGTGGCGACGGCGGTGGCCCGCGGTGACCTGTCGCAGAAGATCGACGTGGACGCGCGGGGCGAGATCCTGGAGCTGAAGAACACCCTCAACACGATGGTGGACCAGCTCTCGAACTTCGCGGAGCAGGTGACCCGCGTCGCCCGCGAGGTGGGCACCGAGGGCATCCTGGGCGGTCAGGCGGAGGTGAAGGGGGTCTCCGGTACCTGGAAGGACCTCACGCAGTCCGTCAACTTCATGGCGAACAACCTGACCTCGCAGGTGCGCAACATCGCCGAGGTGACGACGGCGGTCGCGATGGGCGATCTCTCCAAGAAGATCACCGTGGACGCGAAGGGCGAGATCCTCGAACTCGTCACCACGGTGAACACGATGGTGGACCAGCTGTCCTCGTTCGCGGAGCAGGTGACGCGCGTTGCCCGTGAGGTGGGTTCCGAGGGCATCCTCGGCGGGCAGGCGCGGGTGCGCGGGGTGACCGGCATCTGGAAGGACCTGACCGACAACGTCAACCTGATGGCCAACAACCTGACCTCGCAGGTGCGCAACATCTCGCAGGTCTCGGCGGCGGTCGCCAACGGCGACCTGACCAAGACGGTCACGGTCGAGGCGCGCGGCGAGGTCGCGCAGCTCGCCGACACCGTCAACACGATGGTGAAGACCCTGTCCTCCTTCGCGGACGAGGTCACGCGCGTGGCCCGCGAGGTGGGTACGGAGGGCCGGCTCGGCGGCCAGGCGCACGTGCCGGGTGTGTCGGGTACGTGGAAGGACCTGACCGATTCGGTGAATTTCATGGCCTCCAACCTCACCGGCCAGGTGCGGCAGATCGCCATGGTCACGACCGCCATCGCCAAGGGCGACATGACCAAGAAGATCGACATCGACGCCCGGGGCGAGATCCTGGAGCTGAAGACGACGATCAACACGATGGTCGACCAGCTGTCCTCGTTCGCCGACCAGGTCACGCGGGTGGCGCGCGAGGTGGGTACCGAGGGCATCCTGGGCGGCCAGGCGCGGGTCCGGGACGTGGACGGCACCTGGCGCGACCTCACGGAGTCCGTGAACGAGATGGCCGGGAACCTGACCCGGCAGGTGCGCGCGATCGCGGCCGTGGCCACCGCGGTGACGCGCGGCGACCTCAACCTGAAGATCGACGTGGACGCGGCGGGCGAGATCCAGGTCCTGCAAGACAACATCAACACGATGATCGCGAACCTGCGCGACACCACCTTGGCCAACAAGGAGCAGGACTGGCTGAAGGGCAACCTCGCCCGGATCTCGGCCCTGATGCAGGGCCGCCGCGAGCTGGACGACGTGGCCTCGCTGATCATGAGCGAGCTGACCCCGGTGGTCTCGGCGCAGCACGGGGCGTTCTTCCTGGCGCTGCCCTCGGGGGCCACCACCGAGATCGGGACCGACGGCGGTCCGGACGGTTCGTACGAGCTGCGGATGCGCGGGAGTTACGCGTACGCGGGCGGGGCGGTGCCCACCTCCTTCCGGCCGGGGGAGGGGCTGATCGGGACCGTCGCCGAGGAGAAGCGGACGATCCTGGTCGAGAACACCCCGCCCGGCTACCTGAAGATCTCCTCCGGTCTCGGGGAGGCGCCGCCGGCGCACGTGATCGTGCTGCCGGTGCTGTTCGAGGGGAAGGTGCTCGGTGTCATCGAGCTGGCGTCCTTCCAGCCCTTCACGCAGATCCAGAAGGACTTCCTGAGCCAGATCGCCGAGATGATCGGCACCAGCGTCAACACGATCAGCGTCAACTCCAAGACGGAGATGCTGCTCAAGCAGTCGCAGGAGATGACCGAGCAGCTGCGAGAGCGCTCCGACGAGCTGGAGAACCGGCAGAAGGCGCTGCAGGCCGCCAACGCCGAGCTGGAGGAGAAGGCGGAGCTGCTGGCCCAGCAGAACCGGGACATCGAGGTGAAGAACACCGAGATCGAGGAGGCCCGGCAGGTCCTGGAGGAGCGCGCCGAGCAGCTCGCGGTCTCGATGCGCTACAAGTCCGAGTTCCTGGCGAACATGTCGCACGAGCTGCGCACGCCGCTCAACTCGCTGCTGATCCTGGCCAAGCTGCTCGCCGACAACGCGGACGAGAACCTGTCGCCCAAGCAGGTGGAGTTCGCGGAGACCATCCACGGGGCGGGCTCGGACCTGCTCCAGCTGATCAACGACATCCTCGACCTGTCGAAGGTCGAGGCCGGGAAGATGGACGTCTCGCCGACCCGGATCGCGCTCGTGCAGCTCGTGGACTACGTGGAGGCCACCTTCCGGCCGCTGACCGCGGAGAAGGGCCTGGACTTCTCGGTCCGGGTCTCCCCGGAGCTGCCCGCGACCCTGCACACGGACGAGCAGCGGCTGCTCCAGGTGCTGCGCAACCTGCTGTCGAACGCGGTGAAGTTCACGGACACCGGCGCGGTGGAGCTGGTGATCCGGCCCGCCGGGGCGGACGTGCCTGCTGCGATCCGCGAGCAGCTGCTGGAGGCCGGTTCGCTGGTGGAGGCGGACGCGGACCTGATCGCGTTCTCGGTGACGGACACCGGGATCGGGATCGCGGCGAGCAAGATGCTGGTGATCTTCGAGGCGTTCAAGCAGGCCGACGGGACGACCAGCAGGAAGTACGGCGGCACGGGGCTCGGGCTGTCCATCAGCCGGGAGATCGCCCGGCTGCTGGGCGGGGAGATCCACGCGGCGAGCGAGCCCGGCCGCGGGTCCACGTTCACGCTCTACCTGCCGCTGCACCCGAGCGAGCTGCCACCGCAGGGGTACGCGCCGCCCACGCCCGGCGGCGGGCGCGGCGAGGTGTACCGCAGGCAGGTCGACGGGGCGCGGCCCGCGCTGCCGGCGGCACCGGCGGCGCCCGTCTCCGCGGCGCAGACGCAGGCGCAGCCGCAGCACGTACGGCCCGGGCTGCCGGCCGCCGAGCCGGCCGGTCAGGGGCAGGGCGGCGCCGCGCTGTTCCGGCGGCGGCGCAAGGCGCTGAGCGACCTGGAGCCGCGTACGGCGGTGCCGGGGCAGCCGAACGCGCAGGGGACCGAGGACGGTTGGGTCAACCCGGAGGAGGAACTTCCGGTGGTGCCCCGGTCGTACGACTTCCACGGCGAGAAGGTGCTCATCGTGGACGACGACGTCCGCAACGTGTTCGCGCTGACCAGTGTGCTGGAGCAGCACGGACTGGCGGTGCTGTACGCGGAGAACGGCCGGGAGGGCATCGAAGTCCTGGAGCAGCACGACGATGTGACGGTCGTACTGATGGACATCATGATGCCCGAGATGGACGGGTACGCGACGACCTCGGCGATCCGGCGGATGCCGCAGTTCGCCGGGCTGCCGATCATCGCGCTGACGGCGAAGGCGATGAAGGGGGACCGGGAGAAGGCGATCGACTCCGGTGCTTCCGACTATGTCACCAAGCCCGTCGATCCGGACTACCTGCTGTCGGTGATGGAGCAGTGGATGCGCGGCAAGTGATCGGCGGCCGAGCACTCTGATACCAATTGCTGACTGACCGTGGCGAAAACGGTGTGAAAGGGCGGGAGGCGGGGAACCTTCTGCTCTCCCACACCGTTTCTGCTTCGTGCACAGTGACATCCTGGTGACAGGGTGTGGCGATCTCGGGACTGGGGCTACGATGACCGGCACAAGGACGGACGGCGCAAGGATGCCGTCCTCTTCTGGGGCGGGGCCCGGCGTACAGGCCGGTGCCAGGAGCCGGGGAGGCCCCATGCCGGGGCGAGGAGGACAGGGCATGGTGCAGAAGGCCAAGATCCTCCTGGTCGATGACCGGCCGGAGAATCTGCTGGCGCTGGAGGCCATCCTCTCCGCGCTCGATCAGACACTGGTCCGGGCGTCGTCGGGGGAGGAAGCGCTCAAGGCGCTGCTGACGGACGATTTCGCGGTCATCCTGCTGGATGTGCAGATGCCCGGGATGGACGGATTCGAGACCGCCGCGCACATCAAGCGGCGTGAGCGGACCCGGGACATTCCGATCATCTTCCTCACCGCGATCAACCACGGTCCGCACCACACGTTCCGCGGCTACGCCGCCGGCGCGGTGGACTACATCTCCAAGCCCTTCGACCCGTGGGTGCTGCGGGCCAAGGTCTCGGTGTTCGTGGAGCTGTACACGAAGAACTGCCAGCTGCGGGAGCAGGCGGCGCTGCTGCGGCTCCAGCTGGAGGGCGGCGGCTCCAACGGCGATGCCGGCAAGGAGACGGCCGGCCTGCTGGCCGAGCTCTCCGCGCGGCTCGCGGCGGTCGAGGAGCAGGCCGAGGCGCTGACCAAGCAACTCGGCGAGGAATCGGCCGACGCGGCGGTCGTGGCGACCGCGGCCCACCTGGAGCGCAAGCTCACCGGACTGCGGCGGGCGCTCGACGCGCTGGAGCCCGGGACCGGCGGGGGAACGCCGGTGCTGCCCGCGCAGAACTGAGCCCGTCGAGGGGCGGACGGCTGTGCCGTTCGGACGGCCGCCATGTCTGGCGGTGCGTCAAAGCGCTGACACGGGGCGCGACACGAACGGGTGAAGGGGTGGGCACGCGTGTCCACCGGCGCGCGCACCGGTAACCTCGGCCCCATGGCCTCACGTACGTCCGGCAAGGGTTCCCAGAGCGCAGCGGGCACCGCGAAGGGCCGCACCGGCCGGACGACGGCGCCGGCGAAGAAAGCGGCCGCCGCGCGCGGGTCCGCCGCGAAGAAGACCGCGGCACCCCGGCGCGCCCCCGCCAAGAAGGCGGCGCCCAAGCCCGCGCCGTCCCCCACCGGGGGCGTGGTGCGGTTGGTGCGCGCCGTGTGGCTGGGCTGTGCGCACGCGGTCGGCGCGGTCTTCCGCGGGGTCGGCCAGGGGGCCAAGAACCTCGACCCGGCCCACCGCAAGGACGGCGTCGCGCTCCTGCTGCTCGCCCTCGCGCTGATCGTCGCCGCCGGCACCTGGTCGAACCTGAGCGGTCCCGTCGGGGATCTGGTCACCATGCTGGTCACCGGCGCCTTCGGGCGGCTGGACCTGCTCGTGCCGATCCTGCTGGGCGTCATGGCGGTGCGTTTCATCCGCCATCCCGAGCAGCCCGACGCCAACGGCCGGATCGGCGTCGGCCTCTCCGCGCTGGTCATCGGCGTCCTCGGTCTCGTGCACATCGCCTGCGGGGCGCCCGGCCGCGACGAGGGCACCACCGCGATGCAGAACGCGGGCGGGCTGATCGGCTGGGGCGCCTCGAAGCCGCTGATCTTCACCATGGGCGCGCCGCTGGCCGTGCCGATGCTGGTGCTGCTCACGATCTTCGGGCTGCTCGTGGTCACCGCGACCCCGGTGAACGCGATCCCGCAGCGGCTGCGGCGGCTCGGCATCCGGCTGGGGATCATCGCCCCGAACGAGTACGACGAGGGGTACACGGAGGGCGGCGCCGCCGACCGGCACGACCCCGAGCAGTGGCGGGCCCGGTCGGGGACCGCCGGTGCGGGCGCTGCCGCGGATTCCGCCGATCCCGCCGACGCCGCCGAGGAGCAGGCGCTCGCCCGGCGGCGGCGCCCGCGCCGGACCCCGGCCCGGCCGGCCGCCGAGCGGGAGATGGACGCCGTCGACGTGGCCGCGGCGGCCGCCGCCGCGCTGGACGGGGTGGTCTACGGCGGAATGCCGCCCTCCCCGCTGGTGGCCGACCTGACGCACGGCATCTCGGTGGAGCGCGAGGGAGCGGAGATCACCGCTCCGGTGCCGCCGGCGCGGGTGGAGCGGCCCAAGGCCGCGGCGCCGGCGCCGGACCCGGACCCGGAGCGGGCCGAGCCGCCGCACGACACCACCGCCGCGGCGTCCGGGACCCTGTCCGTGCCGGACCTGACCAAGGCCCCGCCGCAGACCCAGGCCCTGCCGCCCCGCGCCGAGCAGCTCCAGCTGCGCGGGGACATCACGTACGCCCTTCCCTCCCTCGACCTGCTGGAGAAGGGCGGGCCGGGCAAGACCCGCAGCGCCGCCAACGACGCGGTCGTGGCCTCGCTGACCAACGTGTTCTCCGAGTTCAAGGTCGACGCGCAGGTCACCGGCTTCACCCGGGGCCCGACGGTCACCCGGTACGAGGTCACGCTCGGCGCGGCGGTCAAGGTCGAGCGGATCACGGCGCTGGCCAAGAACATCGCGTACGCCGTGGCCTCGCCGGACGTGCGGATCATCAGCCCGATCCCGGGCAAGTCGGCGGTGGGCATCGAGATCCCGAACACCGACCGCGAGATGGTCAACCTGGGTGACGTGCTGCGGCTGGCGGACGCGGCCGAGGACGACCACCCGATGCTGGTGGCGCTCGGCAAGGACGTCGAGGGCGGCTACGTCATGGCCAACCTGGCGAAGATGCCGCACGTGCTCGTCGCCGGCGCCACGGGCTCCGGAAAGTCCTCCTGCATCAACTGCCTCATCACCTCGGTGATGGTGCGGGCCACCCCGGAGGACGTCCGGATGGTGCTCGTGGACCCCAAGCGCGTCGAGCTGACGGCGTACGAGGGCATCCCGCACCTGATCACGCCGATCATCACCAACCCCAAGCGGGCCGCCGAGGCGCTCCAGTGGGTCGTGCGCGAGATGGACCTGCGCTACGACGACCTGGCCGCCTTCGGCTACCGGCACATCGACGACTTCAACCAGGCCATCCGGGACGGCAAGATCAAACTGCCGCCGGGCAGCGAGCGGGAGCTCAGCCCGTACCCGTACCTGCTCGTGATCGTCGACGAGCTCGCCGACCTGATGATGGTGGCCCCGCGCGACGTCGAGGACTCGATCGTCCGCATCACCCAGCTGGCCCGCGCGGCCGGCATCCACCTGGTGCTCGCCACCCAGCGGCCCTCGGTGGACGTGGTCACCGGCCTGATCAAGGCGAACGTGCCCTCGCGGCTGGCCTTCGCCACCTCCTCGCTCGCCGACAGCCGGGTCATCCTCGACCAGCCGGGCGCCGAGAAGCTGATCGGCAAGGGCGACGGGCTGTTCCTGCCGATGGGCGCGAACAAACCGGTCCGCCTCCAGGGCGCCTTCGTCACCGAGGACGAGATCGCCGGGATCGTCCAGCACTGCAAGGACCAGATGGCGCCCGTCTTCCGGGACGACGTCACGGTCGGGCAGAAGCAGAAGAAGGAGATCGACGAGGAGATCGGCGACGACCTGGACCTGCTGTGCCAGGCGGCCGAGCTGGTGGTCTCCACCCAGTTCGGGTCGACCTCGATGCTCCAGCGCAAGCTCCGGGTGGGTTTCGCGAAGGCCGGCCGGCTCATGGACCTGATGGAGTCGCGGGGGATCGTCGGCCCGAGCGAGGGTTCGAAGGCGCGCGACGTGCTGGTCAAGGCCGACGAGCTGGACGGGGTCCTCGCCGTCATCCGGGGAGAGACCCAACCGTGATTCTTGGGCGGGCAACCGTTTCCCCTGGGCCCGCGTCAAGTTGAGGGAGGTGGCGGCACCGTGCCCGGTGCCGGGCCGCCACAGCACCCGGACTTCCCACACTGTTCGGATTGCCATTCGGATGGCGTAGGAAGTCCACCCTCCGGTTGCTCCACCCTTTCGTCACCCCCCTAGACTGGACATCCAGCAGGTGGCTACACGCTCGAAAGGCGCCCTCGTGTCCATCGGCAACTCCAACTCCCCCGAAGATGAGCGTCCTTCGACCGACGACCGGTCCGAGGACCGCATCATCGAACGCACGGCCGAAGGACCGTCCATCGGGACGGCCCTGAAGAAGGCCCGGATCGCCGCCGGGCTCACTGTCGACGAGGTCAGTTCCACCACCCGCGTGCGCATCCCGATCGTGCACGCGATCGAAGCTGACGATTTCACGCGGTGCGGCGGCGACGTCTACGCCCGCGGTCACATCCGTACGCTCGCCCGCGCCGTCCACATCGATCCGGAACCCCTGGTCGACGCGTACGACGCGGCCCACGGCGGCCGGCCGGCCCCCACGCCCGCCGCGCCGATGTTCGAGGCCGAGCGCATCCGTCCCGAGCGGCAGCGGCCCAACTGGACCGCGGCCATGGTCGCCGCCATCGTCGCCGTGATCGGCTTCGTGGGCTTCACCGCCTTCAGCGGCGGCGACGCGAAGGACAAGCGGCCGGTTGCGGACGCCTCCGCCGCCCCGCAGGCAGCGCCCAAGCAGTCGGCCGGGAAGCCGGCCGCCCAGCCGCAGCAGACCCCGAAGGCCCCCAAGCCGGAGCCCTCGGACAGTGCGATCGCCGCCGCGCCCAAGGACCTCGTCACGGTGGTCCTGACGGCCAACGACGGCGAGAGCTGGATCTCCGCGAAGGACCACAGCGGCCGGCTGCTGTTCGACGGGACGCTGGCCCCGGGCGAGTCCAAGACCTTCACGGACAAGGAGTCCATCGACCTCGTCCTCGGTGACGCCGGGGTCGTGAAGCTCTTCGTGAACGGCAAGGAGATCAAGGACGATTTCCAGCCGGGTCAGGTGGAACGCCTCACATACACCAAGGACGACCCCCGCCAGGGACCGGCCCAGGCGGGCTGATATAGCGCTGAATCCGTGATTCCGGGTCCCCGGGGTGCTGCGCCGCACCCCGGGGATCTTGGTTTACCGGGACTTGGGGCGGGGGTCGGCGTTTGGACAAAGTAGTCTTGAGTCCATGCCCGAACGCCGTACCGTCGCCCTTGTCACTCTTGGCTGCGCCCGTAACGAGGTGGACTCGGAGGAGCTCGCAGGCCGCTTGGCGGCGGATGGCTGGGAGCTCGTCGAGGACGCCGCCGATGCGGACGTCGCCGTCGTCAACACCTGTGGCTTCGTCGAAGCCGCCAAAAAGGACTCCGTAGACGCCCTCCTGGAAGCCAACGATCTCAAGGATCACGGCAAGACCCAGGCCGTCGTCGCCGTCGGCTGCATGGCCGAGCGCTACGGCAAGGAGCTCGCCGAGGCGCTCCCCGAGGCCGACGGCGTGCTCGGCTTCGACGACTACGCCGACATCTCCGACCGCCTCCAGACCATTCTGAACGGCGGCATCCACGCCTCCCACACCCCGCGTGACCGGCGCAAGCTGCTGCCGATCAGCCCCGCGGACCGCCAGGAGAGCGCGGTGGCGCTGCCCGGCCACGCGCAGGAGCCGGTGGCCGAGGCCCCCGCGGACCTGCCGGACGGGGTCGCGCCCGCCTCCGGGCCGCGCGCGCCGCTGCGCCGCCGCCTGGACAAGAGCCCGGTCGCCTCGGTCAAGCTCGCCTCCGGCTGCGACCGGCGCTGCTCCTTCTGCGCCATTCCGTCGTTCCGCGGCTCCTTCATCTCGCGCCGCCCCAGCGATGTGCTGGGCGAGACCCGCTGGCTCGCCGAGCAGGGCGTCAAGGAGATCATGCTGGTCTCCGAGAACAACACCTCGTACGGCAAGGACCTCGGCGACATCCGCCTGCTGGAGACCCTGCTGCCCGAGCTGGCCGGGGTGGACGGCATCGAGCGCGTCCGCGTGAGCTACCTCCAGCCGGCCGAGATGCGGCCCGGCCTGATCGACGTACTGACCTCGACCCCCAAGGTCGTGCCGTACTTCGACCTGTCCTTCCAGCACTCGGCCCCCGACGTGCTGCGCGCCATGCGCCGCTTCGGTGACACCGACCGGTTCCTGGAGCTGCTGGACACCATCCGCACCAAGGCCCCGCAGGCCGGCGTCCGGTCCAACTTCATCGTCGGCTTCCCCGGCGAGAGCGAGTCGGACTTCAAGGAGCTGGAGCGCTTCCTCACCCACGCGCGGCTCGACGCGATCGGCGTCTTCGGCTACTCCGACGAGGACGGCACCGAGGCCGTCACGTACGAGAACAAGCTGGACGAGGAGACGATCGCCGAGCGGCTCGCGCACATGCAGCGGCTCGCCGAGGAGCTCACCTCGCAGCGCGCCGAGGAGCGGATCGGAGAGACGCTGGAGGTACTCGTCGAGTCCGTGGAAGCGGTCGACGAGGAGGGCGACGGAGCCTACGGGCGGGCCGCGCACCAGGCGCCCGAGACCGACGGCCAGGTCGTCTTCACGGACAGCACGGGCCTGGTGCCCGGCCGTATCGTGACGGCGAAGGTGGTCGGCACGCTGGGCGTGGACCTGGTGGCCGAGCCCCTGCACCTCGACGAGGAGGCGGCCGGATGACCGGAGTCCCGGCATCTGCGGCGGGCGGGACCGGCCGCCGGCCCGCGCCCGGCGCGAAGCTGGGGGCCGCGGCGGTCAATCAGGCCAGCCTCTGGAACATCGCGAACATCCTGACGATGATCCGGCTCGTCCTGGTGCCGGGATTCGTCCTACTGCTGCTCGCGGACGGGGGCTATGACCCCGTCTGGCGGGCGTGGGCCTGGGCCGCGTTCGCCGTCGCCATGATCACGGACATCTTCGACGGGCACCTGGCCCGTACGTACAACCTGGTCACGGACTTCGGGAAGATCGCCGACCCCATCGCCGACAAGGCGATCATGGGGTCGGCGTTGATCTGTCTCTCCTGGCTGGGCGACCTGCCGTGGTGGGTGACCGGGGTGATCCTCGGTCGGGAACTCGGGATCACGCTGATGCGTTTCTGGGTCATCCGGTACGGGGTGATTCCCGCCAGCCGGGGCGGCAAGCTCAAGACCCTGGCCCAGGGGACGGCGGTGGGCATGTACGTGCTCGCGCTGACCGGGCCGCTGGCGAGCTTGCGCTTCTGGGTGATGGCGGTCGCCGTCGTGCTGACCGTGGTCACCGGTTTGGATTACATCCGCCAGGCCGTCGTGCTGCGGCGGCAGGGGCTGGAAGCGGAGCGGGCCGCAAGGTGACATACGCGGTGGGGGAATCTCCGGTGGTCGGTGGGGCGTCTTCGGGCGCCGCGGAACCGGCGGGGGAGACCGGGGCCACCGCAGTGCTCGCCGCGGAGGTGCTGCGCCTCCTTGCGGAGAGTGACCAGACGCTCGCCGTCGCCGAGTCGCTGACCGGCGGGATGGTGGCCGCGGAGCTCACCGGCATCGCCGGGGCCTCCCGGTCGTTCCGCGGTTCGGTCACGGCGTACGCCACCGAGCTGAAGCACCGGATCCTGGGAGTGGACGCCGGGCTGCTGGCAGCGGAAGGTGCGGTGAACGCGCAGGTCGCGGCCGAGATGGCGGCCGGCGTACGGCGCGTGCTGGGTGCATCGTGGGGGATCGCGACCACCGGAGTGGCCGGTCCGGACCCGCAGGACGGGCAGCCGGTCGGCACCGTTTTCATCGCCGTGGCGGGTCCGGCGGGCAGGAAAACCGTCCCGCTGAGGTTGAACGGCTCCCGTACGGAAATCCGTAGGGAGAGTGCACGGACAGTGCTCGAACTGCTCTCGAGCGAACTCCGCGAGAATGCGCGGGGGCAGGATACGGAACAGAACGGGGGGATTTGATGTTTGCAGCCCTGAGTGAACACGACATAGCTCCCCGCACGGCCGCGGCGCGAGGCGGTACGGTGGGGCGTGAAGGATGCGGCTACACGGTCAGAGGAGGGAGCCACCGATGATTCTGCTCCGTCGCCTGCTGGGTGACGTGCTGCGTCGGCAGCGCCAGCGCCAGGGCCGTACTCTGCGCGAAGTCTCCTCGTCCGCCCGAGTTTCTCTCGGCTATCTTTCCGAGGTGGAGCGGGGGCAGAAGGAGGCATCCTCCGAGCTGCTCTCCGCGATCTGCGACGCGTTGGACGTACGGATGTCCGAGCTGATGCGCGAGGTCAGTGACGAGCTGTCGCTGGCTGAGCTGGCACAGTCGGCTAGCGAACCGGTCACGGTACCGGTCCGCCCGATGCTCAATTCGGTCTCCGTGGCTTCGGTCACGGGCGGGCCGGAGCGGGTGACCATCAAGGCGCCTGCGGAAGCGGTGAATGTCGTAGCCGCGTGAGTTCGATGCGCGAGCTGTGAAGAAATGAGCGTGGCCGGAGCCCCGGCCGGTGCCTGGTGCACCGGCCGGGGCTCCGGGCCGTTCTGGGTGCGCGGCCGGGGGGTGTACGGGAGGATGGGGAATCCGGACGAGTCCGGAACGCGGCCCTGATCCCGGGAGGAAGCCGTGCGGCGGTTACTGCGGATACCCCCGGTACTGGGCATACCCCCGGTGGTGGCCCTCGCGGTGGCGATGGGCGCGCTGTGGTGGTGGGCGGTGCTGAGGCTCGCGCTGGTGCCGGGCGAGTCGGGCCCGGTGGAGGGCGCGGTGGCCGTGGGCGGCTGGGGTCTGGGCCTGCTGCCGGTGCACTGCACGCCGGGGCCCGTACGCAGGGCCCGGCGGGCGGCGGCCGAGGAGGCGGGAGCCGACGGGCCGGACGCCGAGCCGGTGGACGGGATCCCGGCCGACCGGGCGGCTACCAGGGCATCGACACTCCGCCGTTCGGGCGGAGGATCTGGCCCGTCATGAAGGACGAGGCGTCCGAGGCGAGGTAGAGCACGGCCTGGGCGATGTCCTCGGGCTCGCCGACGCGGCGCAGGGGGGACATCCGTACCATCGCGGCCTCGGTCTGCTCCTGGACCTCGGGGCTGTGCCGGCCGGTCATCGGGGTGCGGATCCAGCCCGGGGCGACGGCGTTGACGCGGATGCCGTGGGGGCCGGCCTCGGTGGCGAGGGTCTTGGTGAGCTGGACGACGGCGGCCTTGGCGGCGCTGTAGCAGAGCAGGCCGGGCTGGGCGGCGTCCACGGCGCCGGAGGCCATCGTGATGATCGATCCGGGACGGCCGGCCGTGATCATGGCGCGGGCGGCCTCCTGGCAGGTGCGCAGCACCCCCTTGAAGTTGATGTCCAGGACCCGGTCGAGGTCCTCGTCGGAGGTCTCCAGGACGCTGCTGGTGTGCATGATCCCGGCGATGGCGGCGGTGATGTCGAGCGGTCCGGCGGCGGCGACGGCGGCGCGCAGGGCGGCCCGGTTGGTGACGTCGAGGGGGTGGACGGTGGCGGACCCGCCGGCCTTGGCGACGAGGTCGGCCGTCTCGGCGAGGCCCTGCCCGTCGCGGTCCGCGCAGTGCACGGCGGCGCCCGCCTCGGCGAGGAGGACGGCGGTGGCGCGGCCTATGCCGCTCGCGGCGCCGGTGATCAGGGCGGTCCGGCCGGTGAGGTCGTACGGGGCTCTGGGTGTGGGCATGCCGGGACGGTACGATCGGATCTGACGGAGCGTCAACTAGGCGGACGGGGTGGGGCCGGATTGGCAGCGAGGGCACCAGTACGTCGGGCGGTCGTCCTGCGGGGCCTCGCGGACGGGGGTGCCGCAGCGCAGGCAGGGGCGGCGGGCGCGGCCGTACACGAAGAGCTCCTGGCCGCGGCGGCGGCTGCCGGTGGTGTTGCGGACCGCGCTGTCGCCGGTGTTGGCGCGCAGCAGGCGGTGGGCGGCGCCCGCCAGTCGGACGGCGGTGGTCCCGGGGTCGGGGAGGCCGCCGACCGGGGTCCAGGGGGTGACCTGGGCGAGGAAGCAGAGCTCGGACTTGTAGATGTTGCCGATGCCGGCCAGGTTGCGCTGGTCGAGCAGGGCCTCTCCGAGCGGGCGCCCGGGGGCGGCGAGGAGATTGGCGGCGGCCTTCTCCGCGTCCCAGTCGGGGCCGAGGAGGTCGGGGCCCAGGTGGCCGACGGCCCGCTCCTCCTCGGAGGTGCGCAGCAGCTCGACGACGGGGAGGCGGTAGCCGACGGCCGCGTGCCCGGCGGTGGCGAGGACGGCGCGGATCTCGTACGCGGGGCCGCCGTGCCACTTCTCCTGCGCGGCGAAGACCCGCCAGGAGCCCTCCATGCCCAGGTGGGTGTGGAGGGTGAGCCCGCCCTCGAAGCGGGCGAGGAGGTGTTTGCCGCGCGGGGTGACGTCCAGGGTGGTGCGGCCGGTGAGGTCGGCGGTGGCGAAGCGGGGGACGCGCAAGTCGCTGCGGGTCAGCTTGTGGCCGGCCAGGGCGGCGTGCAGCCGGGCCGCGGCGCGCCAGACGCTGTCTCCTTCGGGCATGGCGCCATTGTCGCCCCGCGGGGCCGGGACGGCCGCGGCCCCCGCCGCGCCGTGGCGTGGGCGGGGGCCCGGTCGTCGGGAAGGGAAGGACCTACTTCCAGAAGAGGCCCTTGCCGTCGTTCAGGTTGTTGTACGGGTCGCCCCAGTACTCGGCGCCGACGACCTTCGTCTGGGCGGAGGGGGCCAGGGCGATGGCGCAGCTGGTCTGCGTCTGGCCGTTGGTGAAGCCCTTCGGCAGCGTCTCGTCCTTGCACTTCTCGAACTTGCCGATGACGGAGACGCCCTGGGCCTCGGTGCCGTCCGGGAGCAGGCCCTTCATGTGGCCGACGGAGGCGTACGAGAGGTCCACGGTGCCGATGTTCTTGACCGAGTAGCGGACGTAGTAGGGGATCATCCCCTTGACCTTGTCGCCCAGCTTGAGGGCGTCCAGGTCGGCCGGCTGGCCCTGCTCGACGGCGGTGACGGTGAGGGCGATGGTGCCGCCCTTGGTGTTGCCGTAGCTGAACGGCACCTGCGCCGTCTCGCCGATCTTGAAGGTCTGGCCGGGCTTCGCCTGGCCCGCCGCGGGGGCCTGGCCGCCGCCGGCGGAGGGGCTGGCCGGGGTGCTGGGCTGCGCGGAGTCGTATCCGCCCGAGCTCGGCTGGGCGGCCGGCGTGCTCGGCTGCGCGGGTGCGACCTCTTCGTTGCCGCTCTTGCAGCCGGTGAGGGTCAGGGTTCCGGCAACCGCCAGACCGATGACGCCCGTTGTCGCTCGCCGCATGGTGTTGGTGCTCACTTTTCCGGTCCCCCATGAGTGTGATCTTTTGACGTGGCATCGTCAGGACTGATGCCTGCGGTGATCTTGATAGTCCAGAAGGGGGCGGGGGTGCCAGCTGAGACGGGCTTCGTGACGTGCTCAAGACATAAGCGCAACATAAGCGGGATGGTCGAGACCGGAATGCCGGATTCCGTCACAGGATCCCCGCACCGGATTCACGAGCGCATGCGCAGCCCCCGAGGGGTGGCGTGGAAGCCGGCCGACTCCAGGCCCGGACCCAGCGGGGAGGTCAACGCCGGGGTGGCGTTGATGCGTTCCACCGTGAGCGCGGGGAGCGTGCCGATCCGGGAGGCCGCCGCCAGGGCCGCGGTCGCCGCCGCGAGCCGCGGGTCCTCCGCAGGCGGCCAGGCCAGCAGCGTCTTGCCGCCCCGCTCCAGGTACAGGACGAGCTCGCCGTCGACCAGGACCACCAGCGAGCCCGCCTTGCGGCCCGGCTTGTGCGTGGCTCCGGCCGGGGGCTCCGGCCAGGGCAGGGCCGCCCCGTACGCGTTCGCCGGGTCGGCGGCCGCCAGGACCACCGCCGCCAGCGGGGGCGGGTTCCGCTCGGCCGAGCGCAGCCGGTCCACCGCCCCGTCCATCGCGAACTGGGCCGCGCCCAGGCCCTCCACCACATAGCCGCGGCGGGCCTGCCCGCTGTCCTCGAAGGCCGACAGGACCCGGTACACGGCGCTGAAGCCGCCCTCCACGCCCTCGGCGGCCACCGCGCCCCGCGTGACCACCCCGTGCCGGTCCAGCAGGGTCCGGGCCAGCGCGTGCGCCCGGTGGGTGGGGTCGGGGGCCCGGGTGGGCAGCAGCGACCAGCGGCCGGACACCGTGGGCGGGCCCGGGCGGGACACCTGCGCGCTGAGCGTCCCGTACCGGCCGCGCGGGACGGTGCGCCGGGCCCGGTGGGCGGTGGCGCCCGCCGTACGGCCCGAGCCGAGCAGGGAGCGCAGCGGGGAGAGCGTGTCGTTGGTGAGCCGGCCCGACCAGGCCAGGTCCCAGACGGCTTCGGACAGTTCGAGGTCCGTTGCCTCGGACCACTTGGCGCGCACGGACTCCGCGAGCTGGCGGAAGAACAGCCCGTACCCGCCGGACAGGGTGTCGAGGATCGACTGGTGAAGGGGCGTCAGCTCCAGCGGATGCGGCGGGGGCAGCAGCAGCGGGGCCGCGTCCGCCAGGTAGAGGGACACCCAGCCGTCCTTCCCCGGGAGGGCCCCGGCACCCGCCCAGACCACCTCCCCGGCGGTGGTGAGCTCGTCCAGCAGGGTCGGGGAGTACCCCGAGACCCGGGAGGGCAGGATCAGCCGCTCCAGCGCCGAGGCGGGCACCGGGGCGCCCTGGAGCTGCTCGATCGCCCGGGCCAGCCCGTCGATGCCGCGCAGCGCCCCGCCCAGGTGCTGCCACTGCGGCAGGAAGGTGGCCAGGGAGGTCGGCGGGACCGGCTCCAGCTCCTGGCGCAGCGCCGCCAGCGAGCGGCGGCGCAGCCTGCGCAGCACGGTCGCGTCGCACCACTCCTGGCCGATGCCGGCCGGATGGAACTCGCCCTGCACCACCCGGCCCGCCGCCGCGAGCCGGTGCAGGGCGCCCTCGGTCACGGCCGCGCCCAGGCCGAAGCGGGCGGCGACGGCGGCCGTGGTGAACGGACCGTGGGTGCGGGCGTACCGGGCCAGGAGGTCGCCGAGCGGGTCCTTGACCGGCTCGGTGAACGCCTCCGGGACACCGACCGGGAGCGCCGTGCCCAGCGCGTCGCGCAGCCGGCCCGCGTCCTCGATCGCCGCCCAGTGGTCCGCGCCGCCGATCCGGACCGCGATCGCCCGGCGGGCCCGGGACAAGGCCTGCGGCCAGGCCGGATCGGCTCCGCGCTCGGCAAGTTCGGCCGTGGTCAGCGGGCCGAGCAGGCGCAGCAGATCGGCGACGGACTCGGCGTCCTTGGCCCGCCGGTCCTCCGTCAGCCACTGGAGCTCCCGCTCCAGTTCCTCCAGTACCTCCGCGTCGAGCAGTTCGCGCAGCTCCGCCTGGCCCAGCAGCTCCGCCAGCAGGCGCGAGTCCAGCGAGAGCGCGGCCGCCCTGCGCTCGGCGAGCGGCGAGTCCCCCTCGTACAGGAACTGGGCGACGTACCCGAAGAGCAGCGACCGGGCGAAGGGGGACGGCTCGGGGGTGGTGACCTCGACCAGGCGGACCCGGCGCGCCTCGATGTCCCCCATCAGCTCCGTCAGGCCCGGCACGTCGAAGACGTCCTGGAGGCACTCCCGTACGGCTTCCAGCACGATCGGGAACGAACCGAACTCCGAGGCCACCTGGAGCAGCTGGGAAGCCCGCTGGCGCTGCTGCCACAGCGGGGTCCGCTTGCCCGGACTGCGGCGCGGCAGCAGCAGGGCGCGCGCCGCGCACTCGCGGAACCGGGAGGCGAACAGGGCGGAGCCGCCGACCTGGTCGGTGACGATCTGGTTGATCTCGCCGTGGTCGAAGGCGACGTCCGCCGCGCCCAGGGGGGCCTGTTCGTCGTCGAACTCGAAGGCGTGGGTGGACGAGGGATCGTGGTCGAGGAGGTCCATGGAGAGCAGGTCCGCGTCGGGCAGCCGGAGCACGATCCCGTCGTCGGCATGCATGACCTGCGCGTCCATGCCGTACTTCTCGGCGAGGCGGGCGCCGAGGGCCAGCGCCCAGGGGGCGTGCACCTGGGCGCCGAAGGGGGAGTGGACCACGACCCGCCAGTCGCCGAGCTCGTCGCGGAACCGCTCGACCACGATGGTGCGGTCGTCCGGAACGTGCCCGCACGCCTCGCGCTGCTCCGCGAGGTACGCGAGGACGTTCTCCGCGGCCCAGGCGTCGAGGCCGGCCGCCACCAGGCGCAGCCGGGCGTCGTCCTCGGGCAGGCCGCCCAGCTCGCGCAGGAACGCGCCGACCGCGCGGCCCAGTTCGAGGGGGCGGCCCAGCTGGTCGCCCTTCCAGAACGGCAGCCGGCCCGGGACGCCGGGGGCGGGGGAGACCAGGACCCGGTCGCGGGTGATGTCCTCGATCCGCCAGGAGGTGGTGCCCAGCGTGAACACGTCCCCCACGCGGGACTCGTAGACCATCTCCTCGTCGAGCTCGCCGACCCGGCCGCCGCCCTTCTTGGGGTCGGCGCCCGCGAGGAACACCCCGAAGAGGCCCCGGTCGGGGATGGTGCCGCCGGAGGTGACCGCAAGGCGCTGGGCGCCGGGCCGGCCCGTGATCGTCCCCGCCACCCGGTCCCAGACGACCCGCGGTCTGAGCTCCGCGAACGCGTCGGACGGATACCGGCCCGCCAGCATGTCCAGCACCGCGGTGAACGCCGACTCCGGCAGCGCCGCGAACGGCGCCGCCCGCCGCACCAGCGCCAGCAGCTCGTCCAGCTGCCAGGTGTCCATCGCGGTCATCGCGACCAGCTGCTGCGCGAGCACGTCCAGCGGGTTCGACGGGATGCGCAGCGACTCGATCGAACCGGTGCGCATCCGCTCGGTGACCACGGCCGCCTGAACCAGGTCCCCGCGGTACTTGGGGAACACCACGCCCGTGGAGACCGCGCCCACCTGGTGCCCGGCCCGGCCCACGCGCTGGAGCCCGGAGGCCACCGAGGGCGGTGACTCCACCTGCACCACCAGGTCCACCGCGCCCATGTCGATGCCCAGTTCCAGACTGGAGGTGGCGACCACCGCGGGCAGCCGGCCCGCCTTCAGATCCTCCTCCACCAGCGCCCGCTGCTCCTTGGAGACCGAGCCGTGGTGCGCCCTCGCCAGCAGCGGCGGGGCGCCCTGGGCGGCCCCCGACTGGGCCATGATCTGCGCCGGCGGCGCGCCGTCGGGCAGCTTCTCGCCCATGGCGCGCTCGTAGGCGATCTCGTTCAGCCGGTTGCACAGCCGCTCCGCGAGGCGGCGGGAGTTGGCGAACACGATCGTGGAGCGGTGGGCCTGGACCAGATCCGCGATGCGCTCCTCCACATGCGGCCAGATCGAGGGTTTGTCCCCGCCTTCCTTCCCCTCGGTGGCCGGCGAGCCGCCCAACTCGCCCATGTCCTGCACCGGGACGACCACCGACAGGTCGAACTCCTTCGCCGAGGGCGGCTGGACGATCTCGGCCTTGCCCCGCGGCGCGAGGTACCGGGCCACCTCGTCCACCGGCCGGACCGTCGCCGACAGCCCGATCCGGCGGGCCGGGCGGGGCAGCAGCTCGTCCAGCCGCTCCAGGGACAGGGCCAGGTGCGCCCCGCGCTTGGTCCCCGCGACCGCGTGCACCTCGTCCAGGATCACCGTCTCGATCCCGGCCAGCGCGTCGCGCGTCGCCGAAGTCAGCATCAGGAACAGCGACTCGGGCGTGGTGATCAGGATGTCCGGCGGCCGGGTGGCCAGCGCCCGCCGCTCCGCCGGCGGGGTGTCCCCGGAGCGGATCCCGACCCGGATGTCCGGCTCGGGCAGGCCCAGGCGGACCGACTCCTGGCGGATCCCGGTCAGCGGGCTGCGCAGGTTCCGCTCCACGTCGACGGCGAGGGCCTTCAGCGGGGACACGTACAGCACCCGGCAGCGCTTCTTCGGCTCGGCCGGCGGCGGGGTGGAGGCCAGCTGGTCGAGGGCGGCGAGGAAGGCGGCCAGGGTCTTGCCGGAGCCGGTCGGAGCCACCACGAGCACGTCGGAGCCCTCACGGATGGCCCGCCAGGCGCCCTCCTGCGCGGAGGTGGGCGAGTCGAAGGCCCCCGTGAACCAGGAGCGGGTCGCGGGGGAGAACGCGTCGAGCGCGGAGCCGGCCATGCCCCCATCCTGCACCCGGGCACCGACAACGGCCCGGACCTGGGCAAACACCCGGACCGGGCGGGCCGCCGGATCGGGCGGGGCGCAGAATGGGGGGTATGGCGGACGGGGCGGGCGGGGCGGTCGAGCGGGAGTGGGCCCGGCACTGGCAGTACGCGGAACTGCCCGGGCTGGACCTCCTGCGCGCCCACTACGTACGCCACACCTTCCCGCGCCACACCCACGACGGGTACGTCATCGCGGCCGTCACCGGCGGCATCGAGGAGGTCGGCCTGCCCGGCGGCACCGTGCGGGCCGGGCCGGGCAGCGTGGTCCTGATCAACCCCGAGATGCCGCACACCGCGCGCGCCGGGGTACCGGAGGGCTGGGCGTACGCGACGCTGTACCCCTCCCGGGAGCTGATCGCCGAGGTGGCCGCGGAGATCGCCGGCCTGCGCGGCACCCCCGGCTTCACCGCCGACTCGGTCGCCGATCCGCAGACCTCGCACGTGATCACCGAGGTGCACCGGGCCGCCGAGGAAGGGAACGCGCTGGCCGCCGACACGCTGCTGCGCGGTGCGGTCGCGCGGATGCTGACCCGGCACGCCGGACCGCTGCCCGCCCGTACGGTCCGCAGCGCCGGCGCGGCGGGCGCCGCGGCGGCCCGGGCGGTGCTCCAGGAGCGGATGGCGCGGCCGCCGTCGCTGGAACAGCTCGCCGCGGAACTGGGGACCAGCCCGTTCGCCCTGCTGCGGGCCTTCCGGGAGCGGTACGGGATGCCGCCGCACACCTGGCTGACGGACGCCCGGGTCCGGCGGGCCCGGGAGCTGCTGGAGGCGGGCACGCCGCCCGCGGAGGCGGCCGTCGCCGTCGGCTTCACCGACCAGCCCCACCTGAACCGCCACTTCACCCGCATCGTGGGGGTCCCGCCGGGCGCGTACCGCCGCGGGCGGTCGGGCGGCCGGCCCCCGGCCGGGGGCTGAGCCCGCCCCGCGTGCAAGAACGTACAAGACCCGGTCGGGCCGGGCTGCGTACGGTCGGGGCGTGCGAGGACGACAGATGGTGAGGAACGAGACCCCCGGCGGGGCCGCGGAGCGGCCGCGCGGGGCCGTCGTTCGGGACGCGCTCGGGGTCGGGGTGGCCGTCGGGCTGTCCGGGTTCGCGTTCGGGGTGACCGCCGCCGGGGCCGGGATCAGCGTGCTCCAGGCCTGCGTGCTGAGCCTGCTGGTGTTCACCGGGGCCTCGCAGTTCGCGCTGGTCGGAGCGCTGGCCGCGGGCGGGAACCCGTTCACCGCGGCCGCCGGGGCCTTCTTCCTCGGCACGCGGAACGCCTTCTACGGGCTGCGGCTGTCGCAGCTGCTCGCGGTGCCCGGGGCCGTGCGGCCGTTCGCCGCCCACTGGGTGATCGACGAGACCACCGCCGTGTCGCTCGCCCAGCCCGACCGCAGGTCGGCCCGGCTCGGCTTCACCGTGACCGGGCTGAGCCTGTACGTCCTGTGGAACCTCACCACCCTGCTCGGCGCCCTCGGCGCCGAGGCCCTCGGGGACACCGCCGCATGGGGGCTGGACGCCGCCGGGCCGGCCGTCTTCCTGGCCCTGCTCGCGCCGATGCTGAAGACCGCCACCGAGCGGGTCGTCGCCGCGCTCGCCCTCGTCCTCGGGCTGGGCCTGCTGCCCGTACTGCCCGCCGGGCTGCCGGTGCTCGTCGCCGCCCTCGCCGCCCCCGCGATCCTCTGGCTGAAGGGACGCCGCTCGTGAACGTCTGGATCGCCATCGCGCTCACCGTCGTCGGCTGCTACGCCGTCAAGCTCGCCGGGCTGCTCGTGCCCGCCGGGGTACTGGAGCGGCCGGCCGTGCGCCGGCTCGCCGCGCTGCTGCCGGTCGCGCTGCTCGCCGCGCTCACCGCCCAGCAGACCTTCAGCACCGGGCACGAGCTCGTACTGGACGCCCGCGCCGCCGGGCTGGCCGCCGCCGGACTCGCCCTGCTGCTGCGGGCGCCGTTCCTGCTCGTGGTCGCCGCCGCGGTGGTCGTCACCGCGGGAGTGCGGGCCCTGGGCGGTTAGACCGCTCCCGGGGGGTCGCCGGTCAGGGGGCGGCCGTACGCGCGCAGGGTCAGCAGGGCCTCCAGCGTGGCGATCGGGCGCCGCTCCAGCGAGCTGCCCGGAGCCCACGCGAGGCGCCGCACCGGCCATCCCCCGTCCTGCTGCTGTCCGGCGGCGAGGAAGTCCAGCGAGCGCCTCAGCTCCTCGTCGGTGAACCAGCCGCGCGCCAGCGACTCCGGCCGCCGGGCGACGTCGTGCGGGAACAGCTGCTCGCCCGGCGCGCAGCCGGGGGACGGCGGGTACTCCCGGCGCCGGCGCGGGTCGAGCACGACCAGCCGCTGCTCGCGCACGAGCCGCCCCAGCCGGTCCGCGGCCGCCACCGCCCGCGCCCGGTCGGGGGCGCCGTCGAGGAAGGCCACCGCGCTCTGGACCTCGTACGGGTCCGCCCGGCGCAGGTTCTCGACCCGCTCCCAGCAGAAGTCCGTGGCCCGGAACAGCCACGCGTGCCAGATCCGGTTGCGGTGCAGTACGCCCACCACCGGTCCCGTGGTCAGCAGCTCGCCCGGCGGATCGTCGTACACCGGGTGGTACGGGGCCCCGGGATAGCCGTGCGGCGCCGGGAGGACCACCGGGAGCGCGCCGTCCGCGGTGGAGACCCGCGTCAGGTGGCGGCACAGCCGCTCGATCCGCTGCCCGGCGCAGCGGCCCAGGCTGTCCAGGACCCGCAGCGCGTGCGCCGTGTGCAGCGGATGGCTGAGCGGACCGCGCAGGTCCGGATCGAGGGCGTGGCCGTAGCCGCCGTCGGCGTTGAGGTACGAGCCGAGGGCCGTGTCCACCGCGTCGGCGTCCCCGCCGAGGAAGTGGAAGGCGAACCGCCGCTGCTCCAGGACCCGGGCCGTGAGCCAGAAGAACCGCTCGGCGCGGGCCAGCGGGGTCGGTGGGATCAGCGAGGAAGAGTCGTCTCCAGGCATGCGTGACACCGTAGGGCGCGCTGCCGCGCGGGCGGGAGGCGAACGCCGCCGGTGCACTCTCCCGGGGCGGGATACTGGTGGCATGCGGTTGACGATTTTCTGGGAGCGGATGGCCGAGCACTTCGGCGCGGGCTACGCGGACTCCTTCGCGCGGGACCACGTCATGACGGAGCTCGGCGGGCGCACCGTCCACCAGGCGCTGGACGCGGGCTGGGAGGCCAAGGACGTGTGGCGCGCGGTGTGTTCGGCGATGGACGTGCCCGCCTCGCTGCGCTGACGCCGTCGGCCGTTTCCCCGTACGCGGGACGGTTGGGACAGACTGGTCGGCGTGGCAGCCACCGATGAGACGACCGTGACGACGACCCAGACGACGACCGACACCGCCGAGGCGGCCGATCCGGCCCATCCCGCCGAGCCCGCAGGGTCCGCGGCGCCCCCCGGCGGCGCCGCCGCACCGGCGGCGGGGCCCGGGGCCCGGATGCCGCGCTGGCTGCCGCGCGCCGTCGTCCTCGTACTCGCCCTCATCGCCTGCTTCCAGCTCGGCAGCTGGGCCTTCCACCAGCTGACCGGGCTGCTCGTCAACATCCTGATCGCCTTCTTCCTCGCGCTCGCGGTCGAACCCGCCGTGTCCCGGATGGCGGCCCGCGGCATGCGCCGCGGGCTCGCCACCTTCCTGGTGTTCCTGAGCGTGTTCGTCGCCGGCGCCGGGTTCGTCGTGCTGCTCGGATCGATGCTCGCCGAGCAGATCGTCGACATGGTGGGGGGCTTCCCGGGCTACCTCGACTCGGTGATCGGAACGATCAACACCACCTTCCACACCAAGCTGTCCCGGCTCGCGATCCAGGACAGCCTGCTGCACTCGGACTGGCTCCAGAAGTACGTCCAGAACAGCGCGACCGGCGTGCTCGACGTGTCCGCCACCGTGCTCGGCGGCCTCTTCCGGCTGCTGACGGTCGGGCTCTTCTCCTTCTACTTCGCCGCGGACGGTCCGCGGCTGCGGCGCG
Source organism: Streptomyces sp. WM6372 (assembly GCF_001279655.1). Lineage (NCBI taxonomy): Bacteria > Bacillati > Actinomycetota > Actinomycetes > Kitasatosporales > Streptomycetaceae > Streptomyces > Streptomyces sp. WM6372. Next base: position 29,313 of record NZ_LGDB01000204.1, read on the forward strand.
CGCTGTGCTCCGTACTGCCCCCCGCGAAGCAGTCGGAGGTGCTGCGCGCCTGGGAGATCGCCGTCGCCAAGACGGGCGGGTACCTCTACTCGCGCGGGCTGATGGCCCTGGTCTCCGGCATCGCCCACTACGTCGTCTTCGCGGTGCTCGACGTGCCGTACGCGCCCGCGCTCGCGGTGTGGGTGGGGCTGGTCTCCCAGTTCATCCCCACCATCGGCACCTACCTGGCGGGCGCGCTGCCGATGCTGATCGCCTTCCCCGGCTCGCCCTGGTACGCGCTGTACGTGCTCGGGTTCGTGGTGGTCTACCAGCAGTTCGAGAACTACGTGCTCCAGCCGAAGCTGACCTCGAAGACGGTCGACATCCACCCGGCGGTGGCCTTCGGGTCCGTCATCGCGGGCACGGCCCTGCTGGGCGCGGTCGGGGCGCTCATCGCGATCCCGGCCGTCGCCACGCTGCAGGCGTTCCTCGGCGCGTACGTGAAGCGGTACGAGCTGACCGAGCGGGCGGCCGGGGACTCGGCTACCGCGTCTCGCCGGCCTGTTCCCCGGCCTCGGCGACGAAGGCCGCCAGTGCCTCGCTGACGGTCGCCTCGACGGCGGCCTTGTCCACGCCGAGGCCGCTGAGCACGCCGTCGCCGTTCTCCAGTTCGAGGAGGGCGAGCAGGACGTGCTCGGTGCCGACGTAGTTGTGGCCCAGGCGCAGCGCCTCGCGGAAGGTGAGCTCCAGGGCCTTCTTGGCGCCGGCGTCGAAGGGGATGAGGGCGGGGAGCTCCCCGGCGGCGGCCGGGGGCAGGGCGGCGGTCGCGGCGGTCCGCACGTCGTCCGCGGAGACCTGCTGGGCGCGCAGGGCGAGCGCGGCGAGGCCCTCCGGCTCGGCGAGCAGGCCGAGGACGAGGTGTTCGGTGCGGATCTCGGAGTTGCCGGCGGCGCGGGTCTCGTTCTGCGCGGTGACGACGACGTTGCGGGCGCGCGGTGTGAAGCGGCCGAAGCCCTGGCCGGGGTCCATGCCGCCCTCTCCCTCCTTGTCGGCCTTGGGGACGAAGCGCTTCTGGGCGGCCTGGCGGGTGACGCCCATGCTGCGGCCGATGTCGGTCCAGGAGGCGCCGGAGCGGCGGGCCTGGTCCACGAAGTGGCCGATGAGGTGGTCCGCGACGTCGCCGAGCGACTCGGCGACGACGACGGCGCCGCTGAGCTGCTCCAGGGAGTCGGTGTGGACCTTCTTGATGGCCTCGATCAGGTCGTCGAGGCGTACCGGATTGGTCATGCGAACGGGTTCCACCGAAGGGTTCGTCATAGAGGCAACCCTAGGTTGACAGTCCGAGGGGTGTCAACCCTGGGTTGTCAGTCGGGCGTCCGGCGGGCCCGCTTGACACGGAAATCGAACATCCATTCTGATGAGTTATCCACAGCCGAAACGGGCGTGGAAGCGCATTGTCAGTGGCAGGCGTTAGCGTCAATGGCGTGAAGCGATCGACTCAAGCAAACCGGGTGGAACCCATGGCAGGCACCGACCGCGAGAAGGCTCTCGACGCCGCGCTCGCACAGATTGAACGGCAATTCGGCAAGGGTGCGGTCATGCGCCTCGGCGACAAGCCGAACGACCCCATCGAGGTCATCCCCACCGGGTCGACCGCGCTGGACATCGCCCTCGGCGTCGGCGGGCTGCCCCGCGGCCGTGTGATCGAGGTGTACGGCCCCGAGTCCTCCGGTAAGACGACCCTGACCCTGCACGCCGTGGCCAACGCACAGAAGGCCGGCGGCACCGTCGCCTTCGTGGACGCCGAGCACGCGCTCGACCCCGAGTACGCGAAGGCCCTCG
>NZ_LGDB01000205.1:0-33758 GCF_001279655.1 Streptomyces sp. WM6372
GGAGCACGGCTTCGTGCGCAAGGCCGGCGCCTGGTACACGTACGAGGGCGACCAGCTCGGCCAGGGCAAGGAGAACGCCCGCAACTTCCTGAAGGACAACCCCGACCTCGCCAACGAGATCGAGCGGAAGATCAAGGAGAAGCTGGGCGTGGGCGTGCGCAAGGACGCCGCCGCCGAGGCGGCCGCCGGTGCGCCCGCCGCTGAGGCCGCGGCCGTGCCCGCCCCCGCGTCGAAGGCCAAGACGACGGCCAAGGCCGCCGTCGCCAAGAGCTGACCCGTGCGGGAGCAGGAAAGGGGCGGCGGGAGCGGCGGCCGGGAGGCCCGTCGCGAAGACGGCCGGGAAGGTCGTCGTGAAGGCGGCCGGGAAGGCCGTCGTGACGGTGGCCGCGAAGGTCGTCGTGAAGGCGGCCGGGAAGGTCGTCGTGAGGGCGACCGGGAAGGCCGTCAGGAACTGCCGCCCCAGAGTCCTGAGGAGCAGGCGCGGGCGATCTGCCTGCGCCTGCTCACCGGGATGCCGCGCACCCGGCGGCAGCTCGCGGACGCCCTGGACAAGCGGGGCATCCCCGAGGAGGTGTCGCAGGAGGTCCTCTCCCGGTTCGAGGAGGTCGGCCTGATCGACGACGCCGCGTTCGCCGGGGCCTGGGTCGAGTCCCGGCACCGCGGCCGGGGCCTCGCCCGCCGGGCGCTCGCGCAGGAGCTGCGCACCAAGGGGGTGCACGCCACCCTCGTCCAGGAGGCCCTGGAACAGCTGGACTCCGACCAGGAGGAGCAGACCGCCCGGGAGCTCGTGGAGCGCAAGCTCCGCGCCACCCGGAGCCTGGATCGGGACAAGCGGATCCGGCGCCTCGCCGGGATGCTCGCCCGCAAGGGGTACCCGGAGGGCATGGCCCTGCGGGTCGTCCGGCGCGCGCTGGAACAAGAGGGCGCCGAGGGCACGGACACGGACGACGACGGCCTGGGGTATGCGGGGTTCTGAGGTTCCGGCCTCCGCGCCACAGGGCCGGGGCCGGGGCAGGGCCCTGGCGTCTCGGCCCGGGGGGTGGGGATAGCCCCCGGGCCGAGACGCCAGGGTGCTTCACTGTCAACCACCGGGCCCGGCGGCAGAGTTGGCCGCATGATGCTGCGTTACGCCCTCCAGACCGTCAGGGACCGCAAGGCCGGCTTCCTCGGCGCCTTCGTCGCACTGCTGTGTGCGGCCGCCCTCATCACCGCCTGCGGCACGCTCCTGGACACCGGACTCCGCGGAAAGATCGCCACCGAGCGCTACGCGGCCACGCCGGTCGTCGTCTCCGCCGACCAGAACGTGCACGAGACCACGGTCAAGGCGAAGAAGGGCGATCCGCAGAAGGTCAAGACGAAGCACAAGGCCAAGCCCGTCGCCGAACGGGCCTGGCTGCCCGCCGCCACCGTGGACACGGTCCGCTCCGTGCCGGGCGTCGAGCGGGCCGTACCGGAGCTCAGCTTCCAGGCCGTCCCGCTGGTCAAGGCCCCCGGCGGTGCGAAGCCCTCGTACGGGCACGCCTGGACCTCCGCCGTGCTCACCCCGTTCACGCTCGCCGAGGGCCGCGCCCCCCAGGGCGGCGACGAGATCGTCGTCGACCGCGAACTGGCCGCCCGCGCGGGGCTGAAGCCCGGCGCCCCGCTCACCGTGCAGGCCACCGGCGAGCCGAAGACGTACACCGTGAGCGGGATCGCGCAGACGGCCCGCGGCGACCTCGCCCGGCAGAACGCGCTGTTCTTCGCAGACGTCGAAGCCCAGCGGCTGGCCGCCCGCGACGGACAGATCACCGCCATCGGGGTGCTCCCGGCGCCCGGAACCGACCCGGGCGAGCTGGCCGGGCGCATCGGGCAGGCGCTCCGGGGCCAGAGCGAGGGCCACAGCCAGGGCCAGGTTCAGGGTCCGGGCAACGGCAACGGCAGCGGCGCTCAGGTCGCCGTGGGCGACGCACGCGGGCCCGTGGAGTTCCTCGACGCGGCCGGCGCACGCATCAAGCTGGTCTCCATGGGCGGGGCCATGGGCGGCACCTCGCTGCTCGTCGCGATCCTCGTGGTCGTCGGCACCTTCGCCCTCTCCGTCCAGCAGCGCTACCGCGAGCTCGCCCTGCTGCGGGCCATCGCCGCGACGCCCAAGCAGCTGCGCCGCATGATCGGCCGCGAAGCCCTGGTCGTGGGCCTGGCCGCCGGTGTCGCGGGAGCACTGGCCGGGCTCCCGCTCGCCGCCTGGCTGCACGGCCGGTTCGTCGAGAGCGGGGTCGTCCCCGCCAACCTGGAGCGCACCGCCGGGATCTTCCCGATGTTCGCCGCCATCGGCGCGAGCCTGCTCGGAGCCTGGGCCGCGGCCCGGATCACCGGGCGGCGGATCGCCCGGATCCGCCCGGCCGAGGCGCTCGCCGAAGCCGCCGTGGAGCGGGGGCGGCCCGCGTGGATCCGGATCGCGATCGGGGTGCTGCTGCTGGCCGGCGGCGTGGTGCTGGTCGCCGTACTCAGCGCGCTGCGTACCGAACCGGCGTCGACCCCGGTGACCTTCCTCGCGGTCGTCGTGTTCGCCGGAGCGGTCTCGCTGCTCGGCCCGCTGCTGGTCCGGGGCGCGACCGCGCTGCTCGCCGGGCCGCTGCGGCTGGCCGGCCCGGGCGGGCACCTGGCCACCGCGAACCTGCGCGGCAACGCCACCCGGATGGCCTCCGCCGTCACCCCGCTCGCGCTGCTGATCGGCATGACCTGCACCGTCCTGTTCATCACGCCGACGCTGGGCAACGCCGCCCGGGCGCAGGCCCGTGACGGGGTCCGGGCCGGCTGGGTGCTGGCCGCGCAGGGTCCGGGCGTCACCGGCGGCGCCGCGGAGCGGATCCGCCGGACCCCCGGGGTCACGGCGGCCACCGAGATCGTGCACACGACCGTACGGGTGGGGCTGACGAAGTACGGCGCGCAGGGGGTCACCCCGGCCGGGCTGACCCGGACCTGGGACCCGGGTGTGACCAGCGGGAGCCTGGACGGCTTCGGCGACAAGAGCGTGGCGGTGAGCGAACTGGCCGCCGATCAGCTGGGGCTGAAGCCCGGGAGCCCGCTGCGGCTGACGCTGGGCGACGGGACCCCCGTCACCCTGACCGTCTCGGCGGTGTACGCGCGGGGGCTGGGCTTCGGTGACCTGACGCTGTCGCACGATCTCGTCGCGGCGCACGTGGACAACCCGCTGGCGAGCAGCGTGCTGGTGGCGGCGGAGCCGGGGACCGGGCGGCAGCAGCTGGCCGCGGCGGTCGGCGGGTTCCCGGGGGTCGGGGTGCTGTCGGCGCGGGACGCGGACGCGGCGCTGGCGGAGCGGCAGCAGGCGGGTGCCGAGATCAACCTGCTGGCGATGGGGCTGGTACTGGCCTTCACCGCGATCGCGGTGGTCAACACGCTGGCGATGTCCACGTCGGAGCGGCTGCGGGAGTTCGCGATGCTGAGGCTGGCGGGGGCGAAGCGGCGGCAGGTGCTGCGGATGCTGCGGACGGAGGCGCTGGCGGTGGTGCTGATCGGGGCGGTGCTGGGGTCCGGGATCGCGCTGGCCGTGCTGACCGCCTTCAGCGTGGGGATGACGGGGGCCGCGGCCCCGGCGGTGCTGCCGGTGGTGTACGTGGGGGTGGTGGGTGTGGCGGGGCTGCTGGCGATCGCCGCGACCGCCCTGCCGGGGCGGGTCGCGCTCCGGGTGCGGCCGGTCGAGGTCGCCACCTCGCGGTAGCGGCCCGCCGCCGTCCGCGGCCCGGGGCCCCGCCGCGGAAGCGGTGGAGCCCCGGGCCCGTGGCGTACGCGGCCTGCGGCGATGCGGCCCGAAGCCGCGGGCCCGCCGGGTCCGAGCCGTGCGAGGGCCACGTCGAGACCCGTCAGGACGAGACAGGGAGGCCGGCGGCCTTCCAGGCCTGGAAACCGCCCGTGAGGTCCGTCGCGCGGTGGAGGCCCAGGGCGTGGAGGGAGGCCGCCGCCAAGGAGGAGGCGTAGCCCTCGTTGCAGATCACCACCACCCGCAGGTCGTGCGAGGTGGCTTCGGCGGCGCGGTGGGAGCCCTGAGGGTCCAGGCGCCACTCCAGTTCGTTGCGCTCGACCACCAGCGCACCCGGGATCAGGCCGTCCCGCTCGCGCAGGGCCTGGTAGCGGATGTCCACCAGCAGCGCGTCGCCCGCGCGGAACGCCGCGTACGCCTGCGCCGGGTCGATCCGCGCGTACGTCGACCGGACCCGTTCCAGCAGGTCGTCGATGCCGATCGGGGCGCTCACTGCCAGTCCGCCGGGCGCTCGACCTGCTCCAGCGTGAGCACCTGCCCGGTGCGGCTGAAGCGGCGGATCAGGGGCAGCGGCGGGTAGTACGCGTGCACCGATACCGCGTGCTCCGCCTCCGACTCGTTGAGCACCTCGTGGACGTGGTGCTCGCCGAAGGCCCGGCCGGTCCCCGCGCCCAGGCTGCGGCTGCGGTCCAGGTCCGGGGCGAGTTCCAGGCTCCGCCAGCCCTCCGAGGGCAGCCGTACCGCCAGGGAGTGCTCCCGCAGGCGGCCCCGGGCGGTGGCGAACGCACCCTGCGACTCGGCGTGGTCGTGCCAGCCGGTGCCGGTGCCCGGCGGCCAGCCGATCACCCAGGCCTCGCTGCCGCCCGGCCCGTCGAGGCGGATCCAGGTCCGGCCCTCGGGGTCCAGGGGGAGGGAGTCGATGACCGCCGGGTCGGCGGCGGTGCGCAGGGCGAAGTCGAGGAGTTCCGCCGCCGTCACCGCAGGCGCGGAGGCGCGTACGGGGGCGTGCGGAGGTGCGGGGGGCGCAGTGGATGCACTGGGGGCAAGGGGCGCAGACATGGGGGCGTGACCGTCCTGGGGGTTCGCGAAAGTGCGCGCGGAGCGCGCGGGGGAAGGCGAATCAGCAGGAAGGGCGACACACGCAGCCCGCGTAGCGGAGCAGGTCCATATGGACCCTCCGCCACAGGCGTACGTCGTTGCCGGTCATTTCGCGAGTGAAGCACGCGGACCGGAGAGCGGTCAATCGATCACGGCGGGATGTGTCGGTGCCGTAGGCGTCGTTGACGACGGGTCGAGCGCCGCGCGAGCGCCTTCGGGCGCGCCCCACCGGACCGTGTCCGCCGCCTCGTACAGTTCGGCCGGCCGCACGCCCGCGAAGGTCGCCGCCAGGTGCCCGTCCGGCCTGACCAGCAGGACGGTGTGGGCCGGCGCCCCCGGGTAGCCGTCCGCGACCAGCAGTTCGGTACGGACCGGCAGGGCGCTCACCGCCGCCGCGAGGCGCGGCATCAGCCCGGCGCCCAGCCAGTGGCGCCGGTCCCAGACCCCGGTGCCCGGGGCGACCAGGACCACCAGCAGCCGGCCCCGCCCCAGCAGGTCGCGCAGCGGCACCGTCGACCCGTCGGGCGCGGTGACGGGAACGTTGGCGACCTGACCGCCCGGCTCCGTGTCGGTGGGCACCTCGCGTACGGCCACGGGAGGGGCGTACGTCGGCGCCGCACCCAGTGGTCCCCGCCCCAAGTGGCCGTCGGTCAGCAGCAGTTCACCGGAGCGAGTGGCGCCGGGCAGGTACGTCCGCAGCCCGCCGCCACCGCGCAGTCCGGGCATCGCCTGGTCGGCGGCGCGCAGCCGGGCCGCGACCGCCGTGCGGCGCTCGCCCTCGTAGCTGTCGAGGAGGGCCTCGGAAGCGCCCTGGTGCCAGGCCAGGGACAGCTTCCAGGCGAGGTTCTCGGTGTCCCGCAGCCCCTCGTCGACCCCCTGCGTGCCGAGTGCACCCAGCAGGTGGGCGGCGTCCCCGGCCAGGAAGGCGCGCCGGTCGCGCCAGCGCCGGGCCAGCCGGTGGTGCAGGGTGTACACCCCGGTGTCGAGGAGCTCGTACGGGGGTGTCGTGCCCCCGCACCACGCGGCCAGGGTGTCCCGGATCAGGGTGACGAGCGCGTCGGGCGTGACCAGCTCCCCGCGGGCCGGGAGCAGCCAGTCCAGCCGCCACACGCCGTCGGGCAGCGGCCGGGCAGTGGTCTCCTGCGGCGGGTCGCGGTGCAGCAGGGCCTCGCCGGGCCAGGGGAGTTCGGTGCGCAGCGCGGCCACGGCGTGCCGTTCGACGGCGGTGCGGCCCGGGAAGCGGATGCCGAGCAGCTTGCGCACGGTGGAGCGCGCTCCGTCGCAGCCGACCAGGTAACTCCCGCGCCACCAGGTGGTCTCGGCGCCACGGGTGTGCGCGGTGACCCCGTCGTCGTCCTGTTCCAGGGAGTCCAGCTTGCTGTCGGTGACCAGCTGGATCAGCGGATGCGCGGCCGCGGCGTCGCGCAGCCCGCGCGTGAGGGCGTGCTGCGGCAGGTGCAGGGGCGCCTGGCGGTCCTCGAAGGTGATGCGCCGCGCGTCGTCGGCCCGGCTGCGGCGCCGCATGGTGCGCCAGGCGGCGAACAGTGCCCCCTCGTCGCGCAGCGTGGCACAGCCCAGCCGGTGGACCATGGCCGAGGTGTCCTCGTGCAGGACGACCGTACGGGCAGGTCGGGGCAGGTCCTTGCCGGGTCCCTCGTCGAGCACGACGCTGGGAACGCCCGAGCCGGCCAGGGCCAGCGCCAGGGACAGTCCGACGGGCCCCGCGCCGACGACGATCACCGGGTCCATGATGCGGCTCCCGATGTCCGGTATGTGATCACAGAACGTATGCAACCCACTGGAGGTGCCTGCGTCAAGTGACACCCGGCCCCGCCAACGCCGTGTGGTGCGGCGGATGAGTTCCGCCGCACCACAGGTGTCACGCAAGTGTACTGACCGGGCGTCAGTGCCCCGAGCCGGGGAGAGCCGTCAGGGAGCCTCGCCCACGCCGGCCGCTCCGCCCGCGTCGACCTCGGCCACGTCCCCGGCGACGACCGCGCCGGTGCCCTTCTTCGACTTCCGCAGCCGTCCTTCGAGCCAGGAGGCGAAGGTGGTGAGCGCGAAGTTCACCACGATGTAGATCAGCGCGATCACGACGAGGGTCGGGATGGTGTTGCTGTAGTTCGCCGAGATCTGCCGGTTCATCGACAGCAGCTCGGCCAGACCCAGTACCGCACCGCCGATCGCGGTGTCCTTGAGGATCACCACGAGCTGGCTGACCAGCGCGGGCAGCATGGCGGTGACGGCCTGCGGGATCAGGACGTGCGCCATGATCTGGCCCTTGCGCATGCCGATCGCCTTGGCCGCGTCGGTCTGGCCGCGGGGCAGCGACTGGATGCCGGCGACGACGATCTCGGCGATGACCGCGGAGTTGTACAGGACCAGGCCGGTGACCACCGCGTACAGCGGCCGCAGCTCGGAGCTGACGGCGCTGTAGCGCACGTACAGCGCGGAGCCGAACAGCATGAGCATCAGCACCGGGATGGCACGGAAGAACTCGACCCAGGCGCCCACGGGGATCCGTACCCACCGGTGGTCGGAGAGCCGGCCGATGCCGAGGAGCGCGCCCAGCGGCAGTGCGATGACCATGGCGATGAGCCCGGCCTTCAGCGTCTCGCCGAGTCCCGGCAGCAGGTACGTCGTCCAGACCTGGTCGTCGGTGACGAACGGGCTCCACTTGTCGGCGTCGAGCTGGCCCTTGTCGGCCATGGCGCCGAGCACCCACCACAGGACCAGTCCGACCACCACGACGAAGACGGCCGTGTATATCCAGTTGCGCGCCTTGGCCTTGGGGCCCGGGGTGTCGTACAGCACGGAGCTCATCGCTTCACCGCCACTCGCTTGGCCACCCAGCCCAGGAGCAGGCCGGTGGGCAGGGTCAGCACGACGAAGCCGAGGGCGAAGATCCCGAAGACCGCGAAGAGTGCGTCCGCCTCGTTCTCGATCATTTCCTTCATCAGCAGGGCCGCTTCGGCCACGCCGATGGCCGCCGCCACCGTGGTGTTCTTGGTGAGGGCGATCAGTACGTTGGTGAGCGGCGCGATGACCGCCCGGAAGGCCTGGGGGAGCACGATCAGAGTGAGCACCTGGAAGAAGCTCAGGCCCAGCGCTCGGGCGGCTTCGGCCTGACCCACGGGCACCGTGTTGATGCCCGAGCGGATCGCCTCACAGACGAAGGTGCCGGTGTAGGCGATGAAGCCGAGGACCGCGAGCCGGAACCCGATCTCCTTGAACGTGCCGCCGCCGAGCGTGACGCCGAGAGTCTGGTTCAGACCCAGCGAGCAGCCGATGATCAGGACGGTCAGCGGAATGTTGCGCACGATGTCGACGTACGCCGTGCCGAAGGCCCGCATCAGCGGGACCGGGCTGACCCGCATCCCGGCCAGGACGGTGCCCCAGACCAGTGATCCGGCCGCCGAATAGAGGGTGAGCTGAACCGTCACCCAGAAGGCTCCGAGCACGTCGTACTGCCCGGAATCAAGAAAGTCGAACACGTTGCCCTGCGCTCTCCCCAGGATGGCCGGTGAGGGGTGCCGCCGCCCGTAGCAGGCGGGCGGCGACACCCCTCACCGGGGAATCAGCTGCCTTCGGTGATCTGCGGGGCCGGCTCGGCCTTGTAGTTGGCGGGGCCGAGGTTCTTGTCCACGGCCTTCTGCCAGGAGCCGTCCTCGACCATCTTCTTGAGGGCGGCGTTGACCTTCGTCTGGAGGTCCTTGTCGCCCTTCTTCAGGCCGATGCCGTAGGGCTCGTCGCTCAGCTTCAGGCCGACGAGCTTGAACTTGCCCTTGTTCTTCTCCTGCGCGGCGTAGCCGGCCAGGATCGAGTTGTCCGTGGTCAGGGCGTCGACGGACTTGTTCTCCAGGCCGGTGAGGCACTCGGAGTAGCCGCCCTGCTCCAGCAGGTCGGCCTCGGGGGCCAGCTTGGTCTTGACGTTCTGCGCCGACGTGGAGCCGGTGACCGAGCAGAGCTTCTTCTTGTTGAGGTCCTCGGCCTTGGTGATCGAGGTCTCGTCGGCGCGGACCAGCAGGTCCTGGTGGGCCAGGAAGTACGGGCCGGCGAAGTCGACCTTCGCCTTGCGCTTGTCGTTGATCGTGTAGGTCGCGACGACCAGCTTCACGTCACCGTTCGAGATCAGGTTCTCGCGCTCGGCGCTGACGGCCTGCTTGAACTCGATCTGGTCGGGCTTGTAGCCGAGCTCCTGGGCCACGTACGTCGCCACGTCCACGTCGAAGCCCGTGAACTTGCCGTCCGGGGTCTTGAGGCCCAGACCCGGCTGGTCGAACTTGATGCCGATGACGATCTTGTCCTTGGCGCCACCGGACGCGCCGCCGTCACTGCTCGCCTTGTCGCTGCTGCCGCCGCAGGCGGTCGCCGTCAGGGCGAGGACTGCGGCGACGGCTGCTGCCGCACCGGCCTTGAAAACCTTCATGGTGAACTTCCCTCGGGTGAGACGTTGTTGGACGACGAGCGACACGCGTGCTCTGGGCCGCCAGGGGATCACTACCAGACAAGACCGTCAGTGGTGCAGGATCTTCGAAAGGAAGTCCTTCGCGCGGTCACTGCGCGGGTTGCTGAAGAACTGCTCGGGCGCGGCCTCTTCGACGATCTTTCCGTCGGCCATGAAGACGACCCGATTGGCGGCGGACCGGGCGAAGCCCATCTCGTGCGTGACGACCACCATCGTCATGCCCTCCCGGGCGAGCTGCTGCATGACCTCCAGCACCTCGTTGATCATTTCCGGGTCGAGCGCCGAGGTCGGCTCGTCGAACAGCATCACCTTCGGGTCCATCGCCAGCGCGCGGGCGATCGCCACGCGCTGCTGCTGGCCGCCGGACAGCTGCGCCGGGTACTTGTCGGCCTGCGAGCCGACGCCCACCCGGTCGAGCAGGGACTTGGCCTTCTCGAGCGCGGCTGCCGAGTCCGTCTTGCGGACCTTGAGCTGACCCAGCATCACGTTCTGCAGCACCGTCTTGTGCGCGAACAGGTTGAAGGACTGGAACACCATGCCGACATCGGCACGCAGCCGGGCCAGTTCCCGTCCCTCCGACGGCAGTTCCTTGCCGTCGACCGTGATGGTGCCCGAGTCGATCGTCTCCAGGCGGTTGATGGTCCGGCACAGCGTGGACTTGCCCGATCCCGAGGGACCGATCACGACGACGACCTCACCGCGGGCAATGCTCAGATCGATGTCCTGAAGCACGTGCAGCGCGCCGAAGTGCTTGTTGACGTTGCTCAGTACGACCAGGTCGTCCGCGGCCGGGACCGCATCCTGCACGTCCTTGGTCACTGATACTCCGCTCATCGGCTTCTTGCTCCGTCCTCCTCGGTTGGGAGGACAGTAGTGACGTCGTGCGCACACAGTCATTACATCTGAGGGAGAATTGAGCATAACGAAACGGCCTCGCTCCGATACGCTCCGTGCGCACCGCGGCTGCCGGGCCCGATCGCCCGTACCGGGTGCATAACGGAAGGCGCGCCGGAGCGGAACCCCCTTGACGTGGGCCTCTCCATCGGCGTGGATGCAGGGTGGCCCTGACCGCGGGCCCTGATCAGGAGAACAGGAAAGGGGGACGCAATGAGACTGCTGCTCGTCGAGGACGACGACCACGTCGCCGCCGCCCTGTCCGCGATCCTCGCCCGGCACGGGTTCCAGGTGACCCACGCCCGCAGCGGCGAGGAGGCCCTCCAGGCCCTGCTGCCCGCCGGAGCTCCCCCCTTCGGCGTCGTCCTCCTGGACCTCGGCCTGCCCGATCAGGACGGGTACGAGGTGTGCGGCAAGATCCGCAAGCGCACCGCGACGCCCGTCATCATGGTGACCGCGCGCGGCGACGTGCGCTCCCGCATCCACGGCCTCAACATGGGCGCCGACGACTACGTCGTCAAGCCGTACGACACGGGTGAACTCCTCGCACGCATCCACGCCGTCGCCCGGCGCACCGGAGCGTCCGAGGAGGCCGCCGTCACCGGGACGGGCGCCGCCGACGTGGTCCGGCTCGGCCCCGTCAGCATCGAACTGCCCACCCGCCGGGTCAGCGTGGACGGCACCGACGTACCCCTCACCCGCAAGGAGTTCGACCTCCTGGCCCTGCTCGCGCAGCGCCCCGGCGTCGTGTTCCGGCGCGAGCAGATCATCAGCGAGGTGTGGCGCACCAGCTGGGAGGGGACCGGGCGGACCCTGGAGGTCCACGTCGCCTCGCTGCGCTCCAAGCTGCGCATGCCCGCGCTCATCGAGACCGTCCGCGGGGTGGGCTACCGGCTCGTCACCCCGGCCGCGCCCTAGCGGGGCCCCGCCGTGCGCGCCCGCCTGCTCCCCCTGCTCGTCGTCCTCATGGCGGGCGTGCTGCTCGCCCTCGGCTTCCCGCTCGCCGTCAGCCTGGCCGCAGGGCAGCAGCAGCGCGTGGTCGTCGACCGGATCGACGACAGTGCCCGCTTCGCCGCCCTCGCCCAGTTCGTCATCGACGCCGAGGGCTCCGGGTCCACCGGCGCCACCGAACGCCTGGAGACCCTCCAGCTGGAACTGGCCCGCTACCAGCAGCTGTACGGCATCCGCGTCGGCATCTTCCTGCGCAACGACAACGCCATGGCCCGCGCGCCCGGCTGGTGGGAGCTCCCGGAGAAGGGCGAGGGCCGCCTCGCCTTCCAGGAGGCCCTCGCCGGGCGCCGCAGCCATGACCCGGCCCAGGTGTGGCCCTGGCAGTCCCACGGCAAGCTGCTCGTCGCCTCCCCGGTCGTCCTCGACGGCGACGTCGTCGCGGTCGTCGTCACCGAGTCACCCACCGATCAGATGCGCGCCCGCATCCTGGAGGGCTGGCTGATCATCATCGCCGGGCTCGCCGCCGCGATGCTCGTGGCCTTCGGCGCCGCCCTCGTGCTCACCCGCTGGGTGCTCAAGCCCGTGCGGACCCTCGACGCGGCCGCCCACGGCATCGCCACCGGACGGATGAACTCCCGGGTCGCGGCGGCCGGCGGGCCCCCGGAACTCCAACGCCTGGCTCATTCGTTCAACGAGATGGCCGACAACGTGGAAGAGGTCCTGGAGCAGCAGCGGGCGTTCGTCGCCGACGCCTCCCACCAGCTGCGCAACCCGCTCGCGGCGCTGCTCCTGCGGATCGAGCTGCTCGCCCTCGAACTGCCCGAGGGCAACGAGGAGATCGCCTCCGTGCGGACCGAGGGCAAGCGCCTGACCCAGGTCCTGGACGACCTGCTGGACCTGGCGCTGGCCGAGCACACCTCCGCCGAGCTCACCCTCACCGACATCGCCGGGCTGACCGCGGAGCGGGTGGCCGCCTGGCGCCCGTACGCCGAGGAGAAGGGCGTACGGCTGACCGAGACGGGCCGGACCGCGGTCACGGGCTGGGCCGACCCCATCGCGCTCTCCAGTGCGCTCGACGCAGTGATCGACAACGCCCTCAAGTTCACCCCGGAGGGTGAGGCGGTCGAGGTGTCGGTCGCCCCGGCCGGGCCCTTCGTGCACGTCGTCGTCGCCGACCGCGGCCCCGGACTGACCGACGAGGAGCTGCTCCGCGTCGGCGACCGGTTCTGGCGCAGCGGCCTCCACCAGAACGTCAAGGGCTCCGGGCTCGGCCTGTCGATCTCCCGGGCGCTGCTCGCCGCGGGCGGCGGGTCCCTCGCGTACGAGACGAACCCGCCGCACGGGCTGCGGGTGACGGTGGCCGTCCCGCGCAGCGATCCGCACACCGTCTGAAAGCCGGGTGACCGGGGAGCGTCAGCTCCAGGGGAGCGTGGCGCCGGCCGGGGCGGAGGCCGCGTACAGCTCGTCCACGGCGCGGAGCTCGAAGACGGCCGCGGGCTCCCGGCCGGCGCGGGTGACGGCCGGGAGGTGCAGGGCCGTGCCGCAGGTGCCGCCGAGGAAGCGGCGGGTGCCGTCCGGGAGCAGCCGGTACAGCTCGTAGTGCCGGACCGGCCCGGTGGCCCGGCGCCAGGACAGCCGGACGGAGGCCTTGCCGTCCTGCTGGGCCGCGGCGTCCACGGTGAGTGCGCTCGGAGCCGCCGGGCGCCGCCGCGCGGTGTCCTCGCGTACCGACAAGGCGCCCAGCCGCCAGGACACGGCTCTGTTCCCGCGGGCCGTGATCCGTACGGCAAGCCCGTACGCGGTCCTGCCCGCCAGGGCCGAGAGCCCGACCCGGGAAGTGCGCCAGCCGCCCTGGCCGGAGCCCCGGACCGGCGCCTTCAGCCAGGTGTACGGGACGGGCTCGCCCGGGGCGGCCGGCTCGCGCGTGGCCACGCCGACCTCGACGGTGACCGCGCCCGTCTCGGTGGCGTGCACCAGCTCCAGTACCGCGGAGCCGGTCAGGGGAAACCGGGTGCAGTGCAGCCCGATGACGGCCGGGGCGGTCAGGGGGCCGGACACGAGGAGGCTGGAGCCGCCGCGCCAGGCCCTCGCGAAGTCCAGCGTGACGGACGGGCGCGCTCCGGAGGTCTCGACGGCCCAGCGGCGGCCCGGGAGCCGGTCCTGGAGCCCGAGGTGGTTCCACGGGGTGTCGGAGGTGACCTTGCCGTCCTCGTACCAGCGCTCCCCGTGCCCCGTGTTGAAGGAGCAGGCGAACGGCAGTGCGGCGACGGTGGACCGGTCCGCGACGGCGGTGGCGGGCGCCCGCCAGGTGCCCTCGGGCGCCGGGTGGGCCGGATCGAAGGACTCGCCCGTCCAGAACCGGTCGTCGGCGCGGTGGAAGGCGCCGGGGGAGCGGTCGGTGAGGTGGTTGCGGGTCCATTCGGGGCGGTAGAAGCCGAAGCTGACGACGTGGTCGCGGTCGCGCGGGATGATCGCATCCCAACGGACTCCGGAATTCCAGCCGTTGGCCTCCATGTCGAGGGCCGCCCACAGCTCGTGGCGGGAGCGGCCCAGCCGGTCGGCGAGGGCCCCGGAGGCGGCCAGGGTCTGCGGGGTCCAGCGGAAGTCGACGAACATCGTGTCCGCGACCGGGCCCGCCCGGTCCTCGAAGAACTCCTGGTTGAGCTGGTTGAGCGCGCCCTGCCAGCCGACCCGTCCGGTGCTGTTCATGGCGTCGTACCAGGTGATCCGCAGGCCGTACGGGGCTCCGGCCGCCCGCAGGGCGCGCAGGAACTCCCGCATCCGGGCGGCGAGCGAGCTGTCCCCGCCGTCGGTCTCGGCGTTCACGAACCAGCCGTCGAACCCGTACGTCCGCGCCACCTGTACGAGCTTCTCGGCGATCGGGAACCGGCCGAGGGGATCCCGCTGGACGAGGTCCCGGGTCCACTGGAGGTCGCCGCCGTACGCGACGGGCGGCAGGAAGACGTTGCCGAGCACCGGGACGCCGTTGCGGTGGGCGGCGTCGATGACGGGCGCGTTCGGGGCGAGCACGATGCCCTCGCCGGAGGAGCCGCCCCAGAACACCAGCTCGTCGAGGTACGCCCAGTGCGTCAGCGCGTAGTGGTCGGCGGTCGCGGAGCCCTGGGAGGGGTTCTGGGCGGTGGGCCCGAAGGAGACGAGGGAGGAGATCCGGGCCTGGCCACCGCGGGCGCCCGCGTTCGGGGGCACGGGGGTGAAGCGGGCCGCGAGGGACACGGTCGCGGTGTTGTACGCGAGGTCCGGATCGGACTCGGGGTTCCACTGCTTGAGGGAGCGCCAGGTGATGCCCGGGCCGGGGGCGCCGTGGGGGAGGGAGTCGGGGAACCAGTAGGAGGCGTACGGGGCCAGGTCGGCGGGGGGCGTCGGGGCGGGGGCGGGCACGGGGGCCGGGGCGACGGCCGGGGCGACGGCCGGGGTGGCCTGGGCTTCGGTGGCGGCGCCCGTGGCTCCGAGCAGCGCGGCGGCTCCCGCCCCGGCCCCGGCGGCGAGGAGGCCGCGGCGGGTCGGCGGGGCCGTACGTAACGAGCGGGTGGTGCGAGGATCGGCGCCGTTGTCGGTCCGGGACATGCGGGCTCCTCGGTGAGGGGTGGCGGGTGACGGGTGAGGGTGAGGCTGACGAGTGACGGGTGGCGCATGGTCAAGTCGCGGGTGGTCAGGTGACGTCCGGCACGCGCAGCACTTCCGTGATGCCGCGCGCCGACAGATGGGCGGGCTCCTCGGCCCGTTCCGCCAGGACCACCGCGGGGCGGACCCCCTGGGCCGTGAGCGCGGCCCAGGTCTCGAAGAAGGCGCCGCCCGGAGCACACACGGAGCGCCCCGGCGCTGCCTGCGCCCCGCCGACGTCCACGGCCAGCGCGGTGGACCGAACGGCCGGGCGGTGTTCCCGGCCCCGCCACTGCGCGGCGATCCGGGCGACGGCCGCCCCGGCCGGCTTGGCCCTGCGGTCGTTGGTGAGCAGGCCGAGCCCGTACTCCAGCTCGGGGAAGTCCGCGAGCTCCCGGGACACGTCGTGCGAGCACCACCAGGTCACGCCCCACAGGTCCGGGCAGTCCAGCACGTTCGCCACCGTCGCCTCGGTGAAGGCGGCCGCGTGCTCCGCCGGGATCAGCGGCGCGGGCGCCCCGACCTCCTGGAGCCACACCGGCCGGTGCGCATCGACCGCCCAGGCCTTCGCCAGCTCGACCAGGTACGCGGCGTGGTGCTCGGTCGCCGTGCCGGTCCGGCCGTGGCGCTGCGCGGTGCCGTTGAACACCCAGGAGTGCACCGCCGTGGCCGCGCCCAGCCGGGCGGCCTGGGCCGGGGTGAAGGGGTGCCCGTCCTGGTACCAGGCGGCGTCGTACTCGGCGTGCACGTGGAACCGGCCCGGGGCGCCCTTCTCGCACGCGGCGAGCATCCGCTCCAGCCAGCGGCCGGCCTGCTCCCCGGTGATCCGGTCCGGGTCCGGATGCGGGCCGTCGGAGAACTGGTTGACCTCGTTGCCGACGGTCATGCCGAGGAAGTTGGGCCGGTCGGCGAGGGCGGCGGCCAGCGTGCGCAGGTACTCCTCCTGCGCGGCGACGACGTCCGGGTCGGTGAAGATGTTCCGCCGGTGCCAGGTCCCGGTCCACGCCGGCAGGAAGTCGAAGCTCGACAGATGCCCTTGCAGACCGTCCACGTTGACGTCGAGCCCGCGCTCGGCGGCCGCGTCGGCGAGCGCGACGAGCTGCTCGACGGCGCGCGGCCGGATGAGCGTCCGGTTCGGCTGGAACACCGGCCACAGCGGGAAGACCCGTACGTGGTCCAGCCCGAGCGCGGCGACGGAATCGAGGTCGGCCCTGACGTCGTCGAGGTCGAAGTCGAGCCAGTGGTGGAACCAGCCGCGGGACGGGGTGTAGTTGGCGCCGAAACGGAGCGGACGAGGGGCGAGTTCGTCGTGCATGGGGCGTCCGTCCTGGAGTTCGCGTGAGTTCTCGGAAGGTTTCGGAAGGCTTCGGAAATACGCCGGCGGCACACAAACTGCCGCGTGTCGTGGGGTTAGTCAACAGGGCCTCCGACGCCGGAACTTATGCGCTTCAGCCCCGTTGACAGAAGGGTTCTGGGCTCTCAAGCTGGTGGAACTAATGCGGTTTAGTTAGGGTGCGGGAAAGTGTCCGGAAATGGACAGCGAACAGCGATGAGTACAGCCCCTCGGGGGCGAGGAACGGGCAGGCCGGGCATGGCACGTCGACCCACCATCAAGGACATCGCCCGACGGGCCGGGGTGTCCGAGAGCGCCGTGTCCTTCGCTCTCAACGACCGGCCGGGCGTCTCCCAGGACACCCGCGCCCGGATCCGCCGGGTCGCCGAGGAACTCGGCTGGCAGCCCAACAGCGCGGCGCGGGCCCTGTCCGGTGAGCGCTCCGGCGCGGTCGGGCTGGTGCTCGCCCGGCCCGCGCAGACCCTCGGCGTCGAGTCCTTCTTCCTCCAACTGGTCTCGGGCATCCAGGAGGTGCTCTCCGCGGGCCGGGTCGCGCTGCTCTTCCAGGTCGTGGACGGCATCGACGCCGAATGCGCCGTGTACCGCCGCTGGTGGGCCGAGCGGCGCGTGGACGGGGTACTCGTCGTGGACCCGCGTACGGATGACCCGCGGCCGGAGCTCCTCGCTCAGCTCGGGCTCCCGGCCGTGATGATCGGCGGGGCGAGCGGGACGGGCGCGGCGGCCGGGAGCGGGCCGTTGTCCTCCGTCTGGGCCGACGACGCTCGGGCCATGGCCCAGGTCGTGGACCACCTCTACGGGCTGGGCCACCGTAGGATCGCCCACATCGCCGGGATGCCCGGCCTGGTCCACACCGCCCGCCGCATCGCCTCTCTGCGCGCCGAGGCCCGGGCGCGCGGGCTCGACCCGGAGCACGTGCGTTCGGTGGTCACCGACTACTCCGACGCCGAGGGGGCGGCCGCCACCCGCCGGGTCCTCGCCGAGCCCGAACCGCCGACCGCGCTCGTCTACGACAACGACGTGATGGCGGTGGCCGGCATCGCCGTCGCTGCCGAGCTGGGCATCGCGGTCCCCGGCCGGATCTCCATGGTCGCCTGGGACGACTCGGCGCTGTGCCGGGTCACCCACCCCCGGCTCACCGCGCTCGTACGCGACACCGCCGGCTTCGGCCGGCTCGCCGCCGAGGAGCTGCTCGCCGTGCTGGCCGGGAGCCCGCCCCGGGCCCGGGAGAGCGAGCGGCCGCGGCTGGAGCCCCGGGAGAGTACGGCCCCGCCGGCGGCCGCATACTGATTCCGACCCCTTCCTGGAGCCGCTTCCGTGACCAGTCCCCCCTCCGACGCGCCCGCACCGCAGGCCGCTGTCGATGCCGCCGTCGTTGCGGATGCTTCCGCGGCCGCCGGTCTGACGGTGGCCATCGACATCGGCGGTACGAAGATCGCCGGCGCGCTGGTGCACCCCGACGGCACGATGACGGCCACCACCCGCCGCCCGACCCCGCGCGGCGCGGACGGCGACGGGGTCTTCGCCGCCGTCGCCGAGGTCGTCGTCGAACTGGCGCTCTCCCCGCTGTGGGGCTCGGCGGTCCGCTGCGGCATCGGCAGCGCGGGCCCCGTGGACACCTCGCGCGGCACGGTGAGCCCGGTGAACATCGGGGCGTGGCGGGAGTTCCCTATCCAGGCCCGGGTCGAGGCCGAACTGGCCCGGCACGGCGCGGCCCTGCCGACCGTGCTCGCCGGCGACGGCGTGGCGATGACCGCCGCCGAGCACTGGCTGGGCGCGGCCCGGGGGCACGCGAACGCCTTGTGCATGGTGGTCTCCACCGGGGTGGGCGGCGGGCTGATCCTGAACAACCGACTCCACCCGGGCCCCACGGGCAACGCGGGTCACATCGGCCACATCAGCGTGGCCTTCGACGGTGAGCCGTGCGTCTGCGGGAGCCGCGGGTGCGTGGAGTCCATCGCCTCCGGTACCGCCATCGCCCGCTGGGCCCTCGCCCAGGGCTGGACCCCGTCGGGCTCCGCCGGGGACGCCTCGGCGGCGGGCGTGGCCGTGGCCGCCGAGGCCGGGGACACCATCGCCGTGGCCGCCTTCGACCGCGCGGGGCGGGCTCTGGCCGCGGCCATCGCCGCCACCGCGACGCTCGTCGAGACGGACATCGCGGTCATCGGCGGGGGCGTCGCCATGTCGGGGGACACGCTGTTCACGCCGATCCGCGCGCACCTGGCCGACTACGCCACGCTGTCCTTCGTGAGCGGGCTGCGGGTGGTCCCGGCGACCCTGGGAACGCACGCGGGGCTGATCGGGGCGGCCGCGGCGGCGATGATGCTGCTCCCGGGCGGGCCGTCGGCCCCGTCGGGCCCTACGGCTTGACGGACCGGTAGTACCGCTGCGCGCCTTCGTGCAGGTCCAGGGGGTCCGTGTAGATCGCCGTGCGCAGGTCCACCAGCTGCGCGGCGTGCACCTCGTGCCCGATGGTGTCGCGGCTGGCGATCACCGTGCGCGTGAACTGCTCGGTCAGCTCCGGGTCCGTCTCCTCGGTCGTGACCAGCAGGTTCGGCACGGCCAGGGTCGCCACCGAGGAGGTGTTCCGGGCCCGGGTGTACGCGTCCTGCGGCATCACCGCCGCCCGGTAGTACCGCGCCGGGGTCCCGCTCTCCTGGAGGGCCTCGACCAGGTCGCCGAGCTGCACGAGCCGGATGTCGTACCGCTCCGACAGCTCGCGCACCGCCTGCGTCGGCAGACCGCCGGACCAGAAGAAGGCGTCGATCCGGCCGGCCTCCAGCTCCGCGGGCATGGTGTCGATGCCGATCGACACCGGGGTGATGTCCCGCGCCGGGTCCAGCTTGGCCGCCTTCAGCAGCCGCTCGGAGATCAGCCGCACGCCGGATCCCGGCTGGCCGATCGCGACCCGCTTGCCCTTCAGGTCCCGCGCCGACAGCACGTTGGAGCCGGCCGGCACCACGAGCTGAACGTAGTCGTCGTAGAGGCGTGCGACGCCGCGCAGCCGCTCGGCGCCCGGCTTCCCGTCGGCCCGGTACTTGGAGACCGCGTCCGCGGTCGCGATGGTGAAGTCGGCCTTCCCGGTGGCCACCCGCTGGAGGTTCTCCTGCGAGCCTTCGCTGGGCTGCAGCGCCACCTTCACACCGGGCATGTCCCGGGCCAGGGCCTGCTCCAGCAGCTGGCCGTAGCGGTGGTAGACACCGGTGCGGACCCCCGTGCTGAAGGTCAGCCCGCCGCGCAGCTCCGGCTCCCCGAAGGGCCTCAGCCACCAGGTGAGCAGCCCGAGCACCGCCAGGACGGCCACCAGCCCCCACAGGGCGGTGCGCCTGCGGATGCGGGGCGGTACGTGAGCCATGCGGCGATCCTGCCACCGGGCGGGGCCGCTGTCACGGCCCGCCCGCGGCGGAGGGGGCCGGAGCGCTTCCGGGCACCGCCTACCCTTGTTGCATGACCAGCAGCAGCGACCGGAGCACGGCAGTGGACGTCAAGGGAACATACGAGGTGCGCACCTACGGGTGCCAGATGAACGTGCACGACTCCGAGCGGCTGTCCGGTCTGCTGGAGGGCGCGGGCTACACGCGGGCGCCCGAGGGATCCGACGGTGACGCCGACGTCGTGGTGTTCAACACCTGCGCCGTGCGGGAGAACGCCGACAACAAGCTGTACGGCAACCTCGGCCGGCTCGCCCCGATGAAGACCAAGCGCCCCGGCATGCAGATCGCCGTCGGCGGCTGCCTCGCGCAGAAGGACCGCGACACGATCGTCCGGCGGGCCCCCTGGGTCGATGTGGTCTTCGGCACGCACAACATCGGCAAGCTGCCCGTCCTGCTGGAGCGCGCCCGCGTCCAGGAAGAGGCGCAGGTCGAGATCGCCGAATCGCTGGAGGCGTTCCCCTCCACGCTGCCGACCCGCCGCGAGTCCGCGTACGCCGCGTGGGTCTCGATCTCCGTCGGCTGCAACAACACCTGCACCTTCTGCATCGTCCCGGCCCTGCGCGGCAAGGAGGAGGACCGGCGGCCCGGCGACATCCTCGCCGAGGTGGAGGCGCTGGTCGCCGAGGGCGTCTCCGAGATCACCCTGCTCGGGCAGAACGTGAACGCGTACGGGTCCGACCTGGGCGACCGCGAGGCGTTCAGCAAGCTGCTCCGTGCCTGCGGCCAGATCGAGGGGCTGGAGCGGGTCCGCTTCACCTCCCCGCACCCGCGGGACTTCACGGACGACGTGATCGCGGCGATGGCCGAGACCCCGAACGTGATGCCGCAGCTGCACATGCCCATGCAGTCCGGTTCGGACACGATCCTGCGCGCGATGCGCCGCTCGTACCGCCAGGAGCGCTTCCTCGGCATCATCGAGAAGGTCCGCGCCGCGATTCCGCACGCCGCGATCTCCACCGACATCATCGTGGGCTTCCCCGGTGAGACGGAGGAGGACTTCGAGCAGACGATGCACGCCGTGCGCGAGGCCCGCTTCGCCAACGCGTTCACCTTCCAGTACTCCAAGCGCCCCGGGACCCCGGCGGCGGACATGGAGGGGCAGATCCCGAAGGAGGTCGTCCAGGAGCGGTACATGCGGCTGGTCGCCCTCCAGGAGGAGATCTCCTGGGAGGAGAACAAGAAGCAGGTCGGGCGGACGCTGGAGGTCATGGTCGCCGAGGGCGAGGGCCGCAAGGACGGCGCGACGCACCGGCTGTCCGGGCGGGCGCCCGACAACCGGCTGGTGCACTTCACGAAGCCGGACGGGGAGGTCCGTCCCGGTGACGTGGTGACGGTGGACATCACGTACGCGGCCCCGCACCACCTCCTGGCGGAGGGCCCGACGCTGTCCGTGCGCCGCACGCGCGCGGGCGATGCCTGGGAGAAGCGCAACGCCGCTCCCGCGCAGCCGCAGGGCGTCATGCTGGGCATCCCCACCCTGGGCGTCCCCGCACCGCTCCCCGAGGCGACTTCGGGCTGCGCCCTGCCGACGTCCTCCTGACGCCTGCGTTTCCGGCCCCGCCGGTGTGCGAGGCGCGCGGATTCGACGCACGCCCGCCCGGGGACGGAGCCCCGGGCCGGGAGTGGCCCGGCGGGGCCCCACGGGCGGCCGCGCGGGGCTAGGGTGCGGATCATGCTTGTAGCCGCCTCCGTGTGTCCCGCCCCGCCCCTGCTCGTGCCCGAGGTCGCCGCCGGGGCCGCCCCGGAGCTCGCGGACGCCCGTACCGCCTGCTCCGACGCGCTCGCGGTGCTCGCCGCGTCCCGCCCCGACCTCTTGGTCGTCGTCGGCGCCGCCGACCAGGACCACCGCGGGCCCTACCCCCAGGGCTCCCGGGGCACCTTCCACGGCTTCGGGGTCCAGGCCGGCGTACAGCTCGGAGAGGGCGAGGAGGGGCCGCGCCTGCTGCCGCCGTCCCTGGCCGTCGGCGCGTGGCTGCTGCGGCACGCCCGCTGGGGCGCCGCCCCCGTCGAAGGGCTGGGCGTCGGGGAGCCCCTCGAAGCCGCGCGGTGCCTGGAGGCCGGGCGGGGGCTCGCCGCGCGCGAGGAGCGCGTCGCGCTCCTCGTCATGGGGGACGGCAGCGCCTGCCGCACCCTGAAGGCCCCCGGTTACCTCGACGACCGCGCCGCCGCCTTCGACGCCGCCGCGGCCCGCGCGCTGGCCGCCGCCGACGTGGCCGCGCTCTGCGACCTCGACACCGACCTCGCGTACGAGCTCAAGGCCGCCGGCCGGGCTCCCTGGCAGGTGCTGGCCGGTGCGGCCGAGGGCGCGGGCCTCGACGGTCGGCTGCTGTACGAGGACGCCCCGTACGGGGTCGGCTACTTCGTCGCCACCTGGTCCTGACCGGCGGAAACGAGGAAGGGGCGCGGGTTCGGCCGAACCCGCGCCCCTTCCGCCGACCGTGTCAGGAAGACGCCGGCGGCGGCGTCGGCCCGCCGGGGGCGTCCTTGTGCGCGATCTTGCCCAGGGCGTCCTTCGCCTTGCTCGTGCCGGACTCGATGTGGCCGTGGTACTTGCCCTTGGTCTTGGAGTCCACGGCCTTGGCCACCTTGTCGAGATTCTGGCCGATCTTCCCCTCGTGCTGCTGCGCGAGGTCACCGACCTTTTCCTTCGCCGGTGCGAGCTTGGCCTTCAGCGTGTCCAGCAGGCCCATGGGTCACCTTCCAGTGGCGGTAGCTACTTACGGGCGCCTTCGCCGGCCTCGCTGTCCGCGGCCTTCTCCGCCGACTGCTGCTTCGGGATCTCCACGCCCTCCGGCGCGGCGCCCTCCGACCCGGCCGGCTCGGCCTCGATCCCGGTGGTCTCCGCCTCGTTCTCGGCGACCGCGGCCTCGGACTCCGTCGTCAGCGTCGCGGCCGCGGCTTCCTCCGTGCTCGCTTCCGCGGCCTTGCGGCGAAACCGACTAAAAACGCCCATGTCTACTCCCATAACGCTACTCGTGCGGGTGAAGTTCCGCCTTGTGCGGCCCGGCCTCCGCCGGGCGTGCGCCCGGCGGAACCCCGCCAGGGCAACGACGCCACCACCGCCCCGTCACGTAACTCGATCGGGTACATGCCGGTGTCTTGACGGGGGGCTGAGAGACTGGGGCGGTGAGCAACGCAGCCCCCGCTCCGCGGGTCATCGCCGTCGTCGGCCCCACCGCGGCCGGAAAGTCCGATCTGGGCGTAGCCCTGGCCCGCCATTTCGACGGCGAAGTCGTCAACGCCGATTCCATGCAGCTGTACCGGGGGATGGACATCGGCACCGCCAAGCTGACGACCGAGGAGCGCGGCGGGGTCCCGCACCACCTCCTCGACATCTGGGACGTGACCGAGACCGCGAGCGTCGCCGAATACCAGCGCCTGGCCCGCGCCGAGATCGACAAGCTGCTCGCCCAGGGCCGTACGCCCGTCCTCGTCGGCGGATCGGGCCTGTACGTCCGCGGCGCCCTCGACGCCATGGAGTTCCCCGGCACCGACCCGGAGGTCCGGGCCCGGCTGGAGGCGGAGGTCACGTTGCGCGGGCCGGGGGCCCTGCACGCCCGCCTCGCCGCCGCCGACCCGGCCGCCGCCCAGGCGATCCTGCCGAGCAACGGCCGCCGCATCGTCCGCGCCCTGGAGGTGATCGAGATCACCGGGAAGCCGTTCACCGCGAACCTCCCAGGCCACGAGTCGGTCTACGAGACCGTGCAGATCGGCGTGGACGTGGCCCGGCCGGAGCTCGACGAGCGGATCGCACTGCGGGTGGACCGGATGTGGGAGGCCGGACTCGTCGACGAGGTCCGCGCGCTGGAGGCGCAGGGCCTGCGCGACGGAGTCACCGCTTCCAGGGCCCTCGGCTACCAGCAGGTGCTGGCCGCCCTGGCCGGCGAGTGCACCGAGGACGAGGCCCGGGCCGAGACCGTACGGGCCACCAAGCGGTTCGCCCGCCGCCAGGACTCCTGGTTCCGCCGGGACCCCCGTGTGCACTGGCTCAGCGGCGCCGTCGCGGACCGGGGGGAACTCCTCGGACTCGCGCAGTCGTTGGTCGAACGAGCGGTCACAGCCTGATCACGTGATGGCATCGGGACGCCCCTCGCGCCCGTTCGGGGCCCTGAGCCGTGCCATCATCAAATTCCGCGGGTGCGGTCACCGGCGGTGAACAACGGCGTACGAAGTCCGAGTGGGGAGGGCGCGTGGCGATGGAGGCCGGCCCTCGCGACACCGGGCAGGACGGTACGAGGCAGGAAGCGGACCAGGCGCTCTGGGACAGCCACCCGGCGGTCGCCGGCGGCGAGGCTCCCGAGCCCGAGGCCCTCGGCCTGCCCGCCGACCCCGCACGGCTCACCCCCGACGGCCCGGACGCGCCGGACACCGCCGAGGCGGAGGCCGCCGCCGGTCCCGAGTTCGAGGTCGAGCTGCGCCCGCAGCCCCGACTGCGCATCTGGCAGATCGCCCCGATCGTGATGCTGGCCGCGGCCGGCTCCCTGATGTTCGCCTTCCCCCTCGCCTTCGAGTTCGGCGACGGCGGAGCCGTGGTCGCCATGCTCGGGTTCCTCATCTGCTGCTGCGCCGGCGGCTGGGGGATGATGGCCGCCCGCCGCGTCGGCCACACCTGGCCCGGGCTCCCGCCCCGGGGCAGCGGCCGCCGCCCCGACTGGCGCATGGCCGGGCTGTACGCCCTGGTCGCGCTGGCCGTCGTGGCCCTGGCCGTGTACCGGGTCGCGCGGCTGCGCTAGGCCGTCCCTTCCGGATCCTGCCCGGACCGGCCGGGGTCCCGTGCCGCCCGTCCGCCGCTCCCGGCGGGCGCCGCCGACCTGCCCGAACGCCCCGCTGGTTACCATGGGCGCGTGACGCAGACGAGCCTCTCCTTCCTCAAGGGCCACGGCACCGAGAACGACTTCGTGATCGTTCCGGACCCGGACAACGCCGTCGAGCTGCCCGCGACCGCCGTCGCGAAGCTGTGCGACCGGCGCGCCGGACTCGGCGCGGACGGGGTGCTGCACGTGGTCCGGTCCGCCGCGCACCCCGAGGCCGCGGACATGGCCGACGAGGCCGAGTGGTTCATGGACTACCGCAACAGCGACGGCTCCATCGCCGAGATGTGCGGCAACGGCGTCCGCGTCTTCGCCCGCTACCTCCAGTACGCCGGCCACGTCGAGCCCGGCGACCTCGCCGTCGCCACCCGCGGCGGCGTCAAGCGGGTGCACCTCGACAAGAGCGGCGACGTGACGGTCTCCATGGGCCGCGCCGTCCTCCCCGAGGAACAGGTCACCGTGAGCGTCGGCGAGCGCGCCTGGCCCGCCCGCAACGTCAACATGGGGAACCCGCACGCCGTCGCGTTCGTTGACAGCCTGGACCACGCCGGAAAGCTGCTCGACCCGCCCCCGTTCAGCCCGGCCGAGGTCTACCCGACGGGTGTCAACGTGGAGTTCGTCGTCGACCGCGGCCCCCGGCACGTCGCCATGCGCGTCCACGAGCGCGGCTCCGGCGAGACCCGCTCCTGCGGCACGGGCGCCTGCGCCGTCGCCGTGGCCGCCATCCGCCGTGACGGCGCCGACCCGGCCGTCACCGGCGAGCCCGTCACGTACACCGTCGACCTCCCCGGCGGCACCCTCACCATCACCGAACACCCCGACGGGCAGATCGACATGACGGGACCTGCCGTCATCGTCGCCGCGGGCGAGTTTGACGCGGCCTGGCTCACCGAAACGGCTTTCGGCTGAGGCTTCCCTCTAATGGGTGATCCGTTTCACGCTGAGCGAGAGGCGGACTGCGCCACGTGGTGGGGTCGGTAGCATCAGGCACCGGCCCTGAGGGCTCACCCCATGCCCGCCACCGCCGGTCGAAGCCGCCGGAGGTGCCCATGAGTGCAGAGGCCACGAACCCCGAAGCACGTCCCGAAGCGCGCCCTGAACTCCGCAGACGAGGCCGAACCCGCCTTGACCTGCGACGACTCGGGCGCGCGGCCCTTCTCGGACCCACATCCCGAGACCGGCTCCCCGACGCCATCGGCCACGTCGCCGAGGCGCACCGCGCCCACCACCCGGACGCGGACCTTTCGCTCCTGCGCCGCGCGTACGTGCTCGCGGAGTCCTCGCACCGCGGCCAGATGCGGAAAAGCGGTGAGCCGTACATCACACATCCGCTCGCCGTCACCCTGATCCTCGCCGAACTCGGCGCCGAGACAACCACCTTGACGGCCTCTCTGCTCCACGACACGGTCGAGGACACCGAGGTGACCCTCGATCAGGTCCGCGCGGAATTCGGCGACGAGGTCTGTTTCATCGTGGACGGCGTCACCAAGGTCGAGAAGATCGACTACGGGGCCGCCGCCGAGCCCGAGACCTTCCGCAAGATGCTCGTCGCCACCGGCAACGACGTCCGCGTCATGTCCATCAAACTCGCCGACCGGCTGCACAACATGCGCACCCTCGGCGTGATGCGCCCCGAGAAACAGGCGCGCATCGCCAAGGTCACCCGCGACGTCCTCATCCCGCTCGCCGAACGGCTCGGCGTGCAGGCCCTCAAGACCGAGCTGGAAGATCTCGTCTTCGCGATCCTGCACCCCGAGGAGTACGAGCACACCCGCGCGCTCATCGCGGCCCACGCGGGGGAGCGCGACCCGCTGCCCGCCATCGCCGAGTCCGTACGCGCCGTGCTGCGCGACGCCGGGATCGCCGCCGAGGTGGTCGTACGCCCCCGGCACTTCGTCTCCGTGCACCGGATCGCCCTCAAGCGCGGCGAGCTGCGCGGCTCCGACTTCGGCCGCATCCTCGTCCTCGTCGGCGAGAACGCCGACTGCTACGCCGTGCTGGGCGAGCTGCACACCTGCTTCACCCCGGTCGTCTCGGAGTTCAAGGACTTCATCGCCGCCCCGAAGTTCAACCTCTACCAGTCGCTGCACACCGCCGTCGCCACGCCCGAGGGGTACGTGGCCGAAGTCATCGTCCGCACCCGCCAGATGCACCGGGTCGCCGAGGCCGGGGTCGTCGCCCTCGGCAATCCGTACACCACGGCTCCGGCCGCCGAGCCCGCCCCCGACTGCGACGAGGAGCGGGTCGACCCGACCCGGCCCGGCTGGCTCTCGCGCCTCCTCGACTGGCAGCAGTCCGCGCCCGACCCCGACACCTTCTGGAGCGTGCTGCGCGCCGAGCTGGCACAGGACCGGGAGATCACCGTGTTCCGTGCCGACGGCGGGACGCTCGGCCTGCCCGCCGGAGCCAGCTGTATCGACGCCGCCTACGCGCAGTACGGCGAGGCGGCCCACGGCTGTATCGGCGCCCGGGTCAACGGGCGCCTCACCTCTCTGGCCTCCCGGCTGTCCGACGGGGACACCGTCCAGCTGCTGCTCGCCCAGGACGCCTCCTCGGGGCCCGCCGCCGACTGGCTGGAGCACGCCAGGACCCCGGCCGCCCGGATCGCCATCGGCAGCTGGCTCCAGGCGCACCCCGACACCGTGAAGCCCGCCGCCACGCCCGCCCGGGCACCGCTGTCCGTGGTCGGCGCCCGGGGCGGCGGCGGCAATGCCGTGGCCGACCTGCCGGACGCCCCCGTACGGCTGGCCGGCTGCTGCACGCCCGTGCCGCCGGACGCCGTGGCCGGGTTCGTCGTACGGGGCGGGGCCGTCACCGTCCACCGCATCCACTGCGCCGCGGTGGCCCAGATGCGCGCGCTGGGGCGGACCTCCGTCGCCGTGCACTGGCGGGCCACGGCGGACTGCCGGGTCACGCTGCTCGCCGAATCGTTCGGCCGCCCGCACCTGCTGGCCGACCTGACCGAGGCCATCGCCCGCGAAGGGGTCGAGGTGGTCTCCGCGACCGTGGAACCCCCCGTGGAGCAGCGGGTCCGGCACACCTACACCCTGCAACTGCCCGACGCGACCGGGCTGCCCTCCCTGATGCGGGCCATGCGGGACGTGCCGGGGGTCTACGACGTGCGCCGGGCCTAGGGGCGTCATCTCGCGGCCCTGGAGCCGAGCGCGCGGCCGCGGAAGGTCCCGTTCGGGTGGAACCGTCGCGCGCCGTACGCGGGCGGGCGGCGGGCGCTGGTAAGCGGTGGGGGATGCAGCTCTCCTCCCCGCGCCTGCGCGCCGCCCTGCTGGCCGCGGCCTCGCTCACCCTCGTCGCCGCCGTGCTGCCCCCGCCGAAGCCGCTCGGCATCGGCGACACGCTGTTCCCGGAGCTCGGGAACCCCGGGTACGACGTCCTCTCGTACGACCTGTCCTTCACGTACAAGGACAACAAGAGCCCGCTCGACGCGGTCACCGTCATCGACGCCCGCGCGCTGGAGCCGCTGGAGCGGATCAACCTCGACTTCAGCCACGGCACCGTGGCATCGGCCCAGGTCAACGGCGAGCCGGCGCGGTTCGAGAGCGCCGGGGAGGACCTCGTGCTCACCCCGGCCGCCCCGGTCACGGCGAACGTGCCGCTCCACATCGAGATCCGGCACACCAGCGATCCCCGGGGCATCGCCGACGGAGGCTGGCTGCCCACCGAAGACGGGCTGGCCATGGCCAACCAGGCCGACGCCGCCCACCGGGTCTTCCCCTGCAACGACCACCCGGCGGACAAGGCCTACTTCACCTTCCGGATCACCGCCCCGGCCGGTCTGACCGCCGTCGCCAACGGGGTGGCGGGCGCCCTCCCGGCCCCCCGGGCCGCCGGCACGACCACCTGGACGTACCGCACCCTGCACCCGATGGCCACCGAGCTCGCGCAGGTCTCCATCGGCGATTCGGCCGTGGTGCAGGCAACCGGTCCGCACGGGCTGCCGCTGCGCAGCGTGGTCCCGGCCGCGGACCGGGCGCGCCTGGAGCCCTGGCTGAAGAAGACCGCCGGGCACGTCCAGTGGATGGAGGCGCGCGTCGGCAGGTACCCCTTCGAGAACTACGGGGTGCTGATCGCCAAGGCGAAGACCGGCTTCGAGCTGGAGACGCAGACCCTCTCGCTCTTCGAGAGCGGCCTGTTTTCGGGGACCGGCTACCCCGCGTGGTACGTCGAGGCCGTGATGGTCCACGAGCTGGCCCACCAGTGGTTCGGCGACAGCGTCACCCCGCGGACCTGGTCCGACCTGTGGCTCAACGAGGGGCACGCCACCTGGTACGAGGCCCTGTACGCGGACGGCCTCGGCAAGTACTCCATGGAGCGGCGCATGCGCGAGGCGTACCAGCGCTCCGACCAGTGGCGGGCGGCCGGCGGACCCCCGGCCGCGCCGAAGACCCCCGCCCCCGGGGAGAAGGTGGGGCTGTTCCGGCCGGCGGTCTACGACGGGGCCGCGCTGGCGCTGTACGCACTGCGGCAGGAGATCGGCGAGAAGGCCTTCGACCGGGTCGAGCGGCGCTGGGTGGCGGAGTACAAGGACGCGACCGCCGGCACGGAGGACTTCGTACGCCTGGCCTCGGAGGTGGCAGGACGGGACCTCACGGCCTTCCTGAACCCGTGGCTGTACGGGAAGACGACCCCGGCGATGCCCGGGCATCCGGAGTGGGGCGGGCCGAAAAGCGTGTGACCCCCGGGGAGCGGGCATGTCACCATCGACAGGGCCGATCGACGGAGCCGCGGGCCGGGGGAATCTCCCGGCGATGTGACACGTTGGACGTGACAGTGTGAGAGTCACTGTGACGCCTGGCCACGGCCATGCGTGGCACGACCGCATTCGATTTCGACGTAAGGATCCAATGACCTCCTCTTCTTCCCCTTCCCAGGACGCGCGGGACGCACGGGACGTGCCGGACTCGCAGAGCTTCACCGAGAGCCTCCGGGCCGACGCCCTGATGGAAGAGGACGTCGCCTGGAGCCACGAGGTCGACGGAGACCGGGACGGCGAGCAGTTCGAGCGCTCCGAGCGCGCTGCGCTGCGCCGCGTGGTCGGCCTCTCCACCGAGCTCGAAGACGTCACCGAGGTCGAGTACCGGCAGCTGCGCCTGGAGCGCGTCGTGCTGGTGGGCGTCTGGACCTCCGGAACGGTGCAGGACGCCGAGAACTCCCTCGCGGAGCTCGCCGCCCTCGCCGAGACGGCGGGCGCCCTCGTACTCGACGGCGTGATCCAGCGCCGTGACAAGCCGGACCCGGCCACCTTCATCGGCTCGGGCAAGGCCCGCGAACTGCGCGACATCGTGCTGGAGAGCGGAGCCGACACCGTCGTCTGCGACGGCGAGCTCAGCCCCGGCCAGCTCATCGCCCTCGAGGACGTCGTCAAGGTCAAGGTGGTCGACCGGACCGCCCTGATCCTCGACATCTTCGCCCAGCACGCCAAGTCCCGCGAGGGCAAGGCGCAGGTCGCCCTCGCGCAGATGCAGTACATGCTGCCGCGTCTGCGCGGCTGGGGTCAGTCGCTGTCCCGGCAGATGGGTGGCGGCGGCGGTGGCGGCATGGCCACCCGAGGCCCCGGTGAGACCAAGATCGAGACCGACCGGCGCCGGATCCGCGAGAAGATGGCGAAGATGCGCCGGGAGATCGCGGAGATGAAGACCGGCCGCGACATCAAGCGGCAGGAGCGCCGCCGCAACAAGGTGCCCTCGGTCGCCATCGCCGGTTACACCAACGCCGGCAAGTCCTCGCTGCTCAACCGCCTCACGGGCGCGGGCGTACTGGTGGAGAACGCACTGTTCGCCACCCTCGACCCGACCGTGCGCCGGGCCGAGACGCCGTCCGGCCGGATCTACACCCTGGCCGACACGGTCGGCTTCGTCCGGCACCTGCCCCACCACCTGGTCGAGGCGTTCCGCTCCACGATGGAGGAGGTCGGCGACTCCGACCTCATCCTGCACATCGTGGACGGCTCGCACCCGGCCCCGGAGGAGCAGCTGGCGGCCGTCCGCGAGGTCATCCGCGAGGTCGGCGCGGTCAACGTGCCCGAGATCGTGGTGATCAACAAGGCCGACGCCGCGGACCCGCTCGTACTGCAGCGGCTGCTGCGGATCGAACGGCACTCCATCGCCGTCTCGGCGCGTACGGGGCAGGGCATCGCCGAGCTCCTCGCGCTCATCGACTCCGAGCTGCCGCGGCCCGAGGTCGAGGTCGAGGCGCTGGTGCCGTACACGCGCGGCTCGCTGGTCGCCCGGGCCCACGCCGAGGGCGAGGTGATCTCCGAGGAGCACACCCCGGAGGGCACCCTGCTGAAGGTGCGGGTCCATCAGGAACTGGCGTCGGACCTGGCGCCGTACGTGCCGGCGAAGCGGTAACGCGCGGCCGGATGCATGACGGAGGGCCCCCTGCGGTGCAGGGGGCCCTCCGTTTTCGTTCCTGTGGACGGGACCGCGACCAGCCGCCTACTTGAACTTGGCGCTCACGGCGTCGAAGATCCCCTTGGCCTCCGGGCCCAGCCGGGGTCCGGCCAGCCAGCCCGCCTTGGCGGGGCCGATCGAGGTGTTCGACACCAGCGCCGGCTTGCCGTCACTGCCCGCGGCCACCCAGCCGCCGCCGGAGGAGCCGCCGGTCATCGTGCAGCCGATCCGGTACATCACCGGGGCGTTCGCGGCCAGCGACAGCCGGCCCGGCTTGTCGGCGCACTGGTAGGCCTTCTGGCCGTCGAACGGGGCCGCCGCCGGGTAGCCGGTCGCCGTGATGCTCGCGACCTTCGGCACCGCCGGGGCGTTGAACTCCACCGGGAGCGCCGCACCGACGGTCTCCTCCAGGGACTTCCCGGTGCTCTTCTCCGGGGTCACGTGCAGCACCGCGAAGTCGTACGGCGCGCCCGCGCCACCGGTCGGACCGCCGTTCGCGATCCACTGGTCCGAGGTCTGCGCCCAGTCGCTCCACCACACGCCGTACGGGGCGACCTGCTCGCGCGGTGCTCCCTTGAGCTGCGCGGCCGGCTTGGCCGCGTTGTTGTAGGAGGGGACGAAGGCGATGTTGCGGTACCAGCCGCCGGACTTGCCCGCGTGCACGCAGTGGCCGGCCGTCCAGACCATGTTGGACTTGCCCGGGTGGGCCGGGTCCTTCACCACGGTCGCCGAACAGACCATGGAGCCCTCGGGGCCGTCGAAGAACACCTTGCCGGAGACGGGAACGCTGGTGTGGTACGGCGCGTTGGCGGCCCTGGCCTGCACCGGCACCGGGGTCGGGTCGGTGACGCCCTGGTCCTTGCCGGCGTCGGGGTCGACGGCCGGGGACTGCGGGGTCTTGTCGGCCTCACGCATGCGGTCCGGGTCCCAGAGGTCCTCGATGATCGGGTTGACGTAGTCGCCCGCCTCGCGCAGCCAGTCCTCCTGCTTCCAGTTCTTCCACGCGCCCCCCTTCCACTTGTCCAGGTCGAAGCCGTGCTGCTTGAGCTTCTCCTTGAGCTGGTCCGGAATCTTGATGGTTCCGTCGGCTCCGGTCGGGAGGCTCGCCGCCACGGTCGGCTTGGCGTCGCCGCCGGCCTCCCCGTCGCCGGGTCCGCAGGCCGCGGCGGTCATGGCGAGTGCCGCCGCGCACAGGATCGCGGTGACCGGTCGGTTCGGTCGCATGTCGTGAATCCCCCTGGTGATTCTGGGTGTCAGACGCGGTGCAGTTGAGGTACGTGGGGCACGCGGGGTGCGTGCCGCCAAGTGCAGCACCCCACTATGCCGCTGCCGTTGGGGACGGCACAGCCCGGGGCCGCGGTTCCGGGACCGGCGAACGCCGCGAACTCCGGGTGGATCCGGGGCGAAGTCCCGGCGGGGCAAGGATCTTCGGGCCACCCGTGATCCGCCGCCGCCACCGTCGTTGGTACGTACGGGGGATGGGGGGCGGCGTTCATGTTCGAGGCGCAATCCGATGGAGCAGTCCGTGCGGGAGGTCCGAGAGTCGTGGCTTTGACCGAACAGGGCGCGGCTGCCGCGCAGGTGCCGTTGCAGGTGTCGGCGCAAGGAACCCGGGCCGTGGGGCCCGGCGGGGTGGAGGGCATCCTGCGGCGGCAGGCGATGCGGGAGTCCGCCGCCCGGACGTACGCGCGCTCGCTGCCCATCGTCCCGGTGCGCGCCCGGGGGCTGACCATCGAGGGCGCCGACGGGCGGCGCTACCTGGACTGTCTCTCCGGGGCCGGCACCCTCGCCCTGGGGCACAACCACCCCGTGGTGCTCGAAGCCGTACGGGGCGTCCTCGACTCCGGAGCTCCGCTGCACGTCCTGGACCTCGCGACCCCGGTCAAGGACGCCTTCACCACGGAGCTGTTCGCCTGCCTCCCGCCGGCCCTGGCCGCCGACGCCCGGATCCAGTTCTGCGGGCCCGCCGGCACGGATGCGGTCGAGGCCGCGCTCAAGCTGGTCCGGACCGCCACCGGTCGCTCGGGGCTGCTGGCCTTCACGGGTGCCTACCACGGGATGACCGCCGGGGCCCTGGGCGCCTCGGGCGGAGCGCCGGACGTACGGGTGACCCGGCTGCCGTTCCCGCAGGACCTCCGCTGCCCGTTCGGGGTCGGCGGCCCCGAGGGCGCGCGGCTCGGGGCCCGTTGGACCGAGAGCCTGCTGGACGACCCCAAGGGCGGGGTGCCCTCGCCCGCGGCGATGATCGTCGAACCGGTGCAGGGCGAGGGCGGGGTCTTCCCTGCACCCGACGCGTGGCTGCGCCGGATGCGGGAGATCACCGAGGCCCGGGGGATCCCGCTGATCGCGGACGAGGTGCAGACGGGCGTGGGCCGTACCGGCGCCTTCTGGGGCGTCGACCACGCCGGGGTGGTGCCGGACGTGATGGTCCTGTCCAAGGCGATCGGCGGCAGCCTCCCCCTGGCGGTGATCGTGTACCGGTCGGGCCTGGACGTCTGGGCACCGGGAGCCCATGCCGGAACGTTCCGGGGCAACCAGCTGGCGATGGCGGCCGGGGCGGCCACCCTGGCGTACGTACGGAAGAACCGTCTCGCCGAACGCGCCGCGACCCTGGGCGAGCGGATGCTGACCGCCCTGCGCGGCCTGGCTTCCGCGCACTCCTGCATCGGGGACGTCCGGGGCCGCGGCCTGATGATCGGCATCGAACTCGTCGACCCGGACACCGGGGCCCCGGCGCAGGCCCTCGCCGCGGCGGTCCGCCAGGAGTGCCTCAACCGCGGGCTGATCGTCGAACTCGGCGGCCGCAACGCCTGCGTGGTCCGGCTGCTGCCCCCGCTGACCCTGACCGACGACCAGGCCGCGGCGGTCCTGGACCGGCTGTCCGACGCCATCCCCGCTGCCGTCTCCCACCCCCCCCGCTGACCACAAGGACCCCGCCATGCACGAAGTCCCTCACCCCAACC